>DMPJ01000239.1 GCA_003456035.1 Planktothrix sp. UBA8402 | reverse complement strand
CAGGATTAATTTTTCCCTGTTGACAAGGAACAACTTTAACCCCCTCTCGCAATTCCTGTTTTAACCAGGTTTCAACTTTCTGTTGAGTTTCTTTATTAACGTGATCGGTTTTTGTTAATAAAACTAAATCCGCACAAGCTAATTGATCTTCAAATAATTCTTCAATTGGAGTTTCGTGATCTAAATTCGGATCGGCTTGACGTTGGGCTTCTACCGCTTCAATATCCCCGACTAAAGTTCCATTTGCCACCGCTTCACAGTCCACTACTGTTATGATCCCATCCACCGTTGCTCCCGTGCGAATTTCCGGCCAGCGAAAGGCCTGCACTAAGGGTTTTGGTAACGCTAACCCAGAGGTTTCAATCACAATATGATCGATTTTATCCCGTCGTTTTAGAAGTTCTTGCATGGCGGGTAAAAATTCTTCCTGCACGGTACAACATAAACAACCATTTGTCAGTTCTACAAGGTTTATTTCTGGGGTTTCATCATCACAAACTTGACAAGATCGAATTAATTCTCCATCAATTCCNNACTTCCCCAAATTCATTAACTAAAACCGCAATGCGTCGCCCTTGATTATTTTGTAATAAATGACGAATAGTGGTAGTTTTTCCACTTCCTAAAAATCCAGTAATGACTGTAACAGGAATTTTTGCCGACATAATAAACATCATCTGTACCGCGCAGATGTGCGAAAGAATAATCTGATTTCGGTGGGTGTTCTGACTTAGAGAAATATTCTCATTACAGTTGCGGGACAGTGTTGGATTTACACCAAACTTTCCCCTGAATTCAGCGCGACTGTTCCCCGCTAGAACCGATTCAGATATTACATTATATCATAATTTCTCCCTGTATTCAACTAGGAGAAATACTTAAATAATTACCATTTTTTGTAGGGAAGGAATTTGAAACCGATCGCCATTAGGGTTGGGGATTTTTAGGTAGAGGTTTAGGAGGAATTGGTAAATTCTGAGAATTAGTGGTTTGTAATTGTTTAACAACGGATAATAACCTTCTCAGATGGGGTTTAATTACCTCTTGATGTTCTTGGGTTAGTTCATCTAATCTGGTTTGAATCAGAGATAGATCATCAGAAGCAGATTGTCCGGATTTTTCCTGTTGTAATTGATTAATCACATCTTGTATTTCTAAAAATCGCCCTTGAAAATCCTCTTGAGTCACGGCATTATTTCTTAACTCATGGGCAACATCTTGTAACTGCCTGACATTTACTGCTAAAGACTCTAAATTAGCGGTTTCCGTCGAGGAAAAAGTTTGTAATTCTTGCCGAAATTCCTCTCTAATTTCTGCCAATGCTAGGGCAATATTTTCGGTAATTGATGTTACTGATTGTCCTAAAGCTGCGACTTGTTTCGCTCGATAAGCGGAGTCTAAGGCTTCAGTTGTGGGAAATGCCTCTAATTTTTGCTGGAGAGATTGAATTTCTTGTAAGAGTTGTTGCCTCAACCCCATCACAACTTTAACAGTATTTTTTTCTAACTTTTCAACTGAGTCTTGAACTTGAACAATTTCTATCTGATTTTGATGGGTTTGTTGTTCTAAACGATAGCGGTTGGCAACATTCAGGGATAGGGCTAAGGTCAGGGGAGCAACGCCATAAAACGCTTGACCAGAAAGGGCCACCACTCCCGAACCGATGGCCGAACTTGCCAGGGAAACATACTCTGCTAACTCTAACCAATGCCGTTGTTTCAGGGTAGAAAAAACTGTTTTAGAAAAAATAGAGTTGGGCATCGGCATAGCACTAGAATTTATTGCATTTGGTCGATTGGCATGGGCAGAAGACGCTGGGGGAAACATAATTATCTATTTTACTGGGGATGTTGGTAAACAGTGATTAACTCCAGAATACAAAAAATAATTGGTAAACGCACGAATAATTTACAATTTAATCGTCGCTTAGGTGAGTCCTTAACTGTTAAGATGTTTTGGGAGTTCAAAATTATCTTAACTTTTGGCTTGATGCCATTGGGTTATCTGGATTTTAACACTTTTAACGCCTAGACTCAATCTTCGCTGTTAGAAAACCAGGTTTGTCCCCACTGTAGCCCAATAAATAGAAAAAAGTAATTCCTAGGAAATAAATCATAATGAAACCAAATCAAAATTTAAAATCAGATCGATTTAGGTCAATTCTGAGTGTTGCTACTTTTGTAATTTTAGTGATGGGAGTAGGGTTTTTGAGTGTGAATTTTATTTTAGCTTTAATTAATAAATTCTCATCAACAATTTAACCTGTTTTTAGTGCATAAATTTTCTAATTTGATAGGATCGACTTTCTAAAATAGGTATTTTGAAAACTCCCATTTTTTCGTCAAGTTCTTGAATGATTTTATCAGGAATAGCTTGCCATTGTTCCTGAGATTCCCAACGAATTACCATGACAATTTCATGGTGTTCAGGATCAACCCAAACTTCTTTTCCTACAAAACCAGGAATTTTTTGCAGTCCGGCTGTCCAAATTTCTTCATCTTTTTGAATAAATGTCTGCCATTGTTCCGGGAGAACTTTGAATTTCAACCATTCAATAACCATGATTTTTATTAAGATTAATTTAACCACAAAGACGCCAAGACACAAAGAAGTTTAAAAAAAAACAATCTTCATTGCTATATTTCGCAGAAGTAGAGAACAAGAAACAATCTATAATTCTCTACTTCTTATTCCTTTTAACCTTTAAAATATTGTCCTCCTAAACGCATAGCATCGGCAATATCAACATCTCCATCCCCATCGGCATCTAAAAAACTATTTAAAACAGAATTGGAAGCTGATGCAGGTTGTTGTTGATTTGTTCCGGTTTTTAGCAGGTTTAAAACTAAGGGAACAACTATTGGTAAAACCGATTGAATGGTTTCGGAACTAATACCTGTATGTTGAGAAACTGTTTGAATTAATTGTTGTTGCTGAGTCGAAGAAAATAACATTTCTACTGCTTGAGGGTTAGATGTTATTCCTCCGAATTCATTAACTATATTTTGGACTCCATCGCTTCCGATTTCGGTTTGCTTTTCTTGTAAAGAAGACCGCACGGAACTTCCCACCATTGACATTACCATTTGACTGGTTTCAGGAGCAATACCTAATTGATTGCCTAGTTGTTGAGCCGTATTCAGAATACCACTGATTTGGTCGCTGTTTCCTAATTGATTTGGATCATTTAGGGCTGTTAGAATTTGATCAAATAGTCCCATAGTGTTACTGAACCTCTAATACAGATGAACTACAATTTAGTTTATCCTAGATTGGCTCAACTTGCCTAATTAAAAGGATAATCTGACCCCGTTAACTCAATTAATCTTCTTATTGTTGTGACTTTTTCCCGATGAATGGGTGCAAACCATTCTAAATTCATAATCATCACTTCCAGGGTATAAGTATCTGGATTTAAGTAAATTCCAGCCACCCGGTTTTGCTCTAATTCAACCACCCAATATTCTACCCCATCAACCAAATCTAATTTTCCCTGTTTTTCTAATTCTAAAAGGGTGTGATCCTTGGGACTGGCCCAATTTGCATCGACCATCAACCGAGCTTGAGCAATACGATGATCAAGATTTTCTGTTTTCCACTGATTTTTTTTAGCGATTTTACACAGTTGTTCTAACTCAATCTCACCAAATTTTGTGGATAAGGAAATGGGCTTGAGTGAACCATTAGCACTGAGAAAGGTTTGAGTAGATTTGGTAGCCACAATCATTTTTGTTGTTCTCACGGATAAACTATCTTGACTTATGTTCTTATAATCTATATTTTTCTGCTAAAAGTCAGTGATTCTACAGGGGTTATGGTTGTGATGCGTTGATCTGATCTGCGTGATCATACGCAGGATTTGCTCTGACTGAATTAACATCTCCAAAGTGATATCGGTCACAACTTATGGTTAGGGTTTGTATCGGGTGTTTACGGAAATTAGGGATTTTTCCGATTTTGGTTAAGTTNNGCTTTTAGCTTTCAAGAATGTCCTAATAGATGTGGCGACTGCTATATATCTATTTTTATCAAAAATGGGAGCCAGAAGACCCACACCATAAGCGAAGCGTTGGTGTCGGGAGGATGTCAAGTATTATCTTGTTAAAGAAAGGCTATTACAAGTTGAAAAATTAGTTCTTCCGTGTTCCTAATCAATGTATACCTATTTATCCATTTTTCATAATTGCTAATTGGTATAACTCACGGGATTCTTGTTTAACTTGTCCTGACATGGCGGCTAATTGTAAATTAGCAAACGCATGAATATCCTCAGAATCATAATGGGTTGTTTGTAGCATTTGTCTTAATTTATTTTCCGCATTCAAGCTTAGATAGCCTGTAGATATCACCTCTTGAACCAGATCACGAATACAACTCATGGCGCATTCCTTTTTTGAAAAGTTCTGATCATACCTAGTATCAGGGAATTTTACGAAATCTGTTGTGATCTTGATATATTCACTGTACTGATATTTACCGTAAGAGTATGGTGATCATGAACAAGGATCAACGGTGATCTAGATCAAAATTATATCGGTTGCGAATAGTTAAGGGGCGGTACACTTTCCTTTTTCTTTACCTACGGGAGAAAAGTTAGGGATCAGACGGCTATTAACTTCCTGTTCGCGTAACCAACCCACGTCCCCTGCTTCTAGGGGTGGGGCGACGGTAGTATTGGTGGGTTCCAATGGTTCCGTTGGATTAACCTCAGATAACTCCCCATTAGTAGGTTCCTTGGGGATGGGAGTCGAACAAATTTTGACTTCCACCCAGGTTCCCGCTTCAGGAGTAGACTGTCTTTGCTGAATCTGAAATACCGTTCCCTCTGGGACAGTTCCCTTGGGGGTATTTTTGCCAAATTCCGTGAGCAGAGTAATTGGTCTTTGATTCGTCGCTGGGTTTCCCAGTTGAATTAAGGATTGTAGTTTTAACAGACTGGTAACAGAGGTTGTGGGAGTTGGGGTGGGAACAAGAGAAGGGCTATCCGTAGGGGTAGGAGTGTTTATTGGTTGGGCTTGGGGATCATTGTTAAACAAACCTAACCCATAGAGCAAAGTCCCTAGAATGCCCAATAATATAGCAATACCCAAGGATAAAAACCAAATCTTCTTAACCATTGATTTCACAGGTCGACCGCGAGCAATTACCGTTTCCATTGATGATTCTTCAGCATCATTTGTATCTGAAGAATCATCCCCTAACTCATCAATCAAGGGAACTACTGGAGGGATAAAGACATCTTTCTGAGCATCGGGATCATCTTTGGGAACTACCGTAATTAATAACAAAGCGATCGTGACATTATCATGGCCGTTTTGAGTATTAGCAATTTCAATTAAACGATCCCGAACCGTTGCTAAATCCACTTCTTGACGCAAAACGGGTAAAATTTCCGCTTCCCAATATTGTTCCACCCGATCGCGATCGCTTAACCCATCAGAACATAATAAAAACACACAATCTTCATCCAGGGGAAAGCGTTGTACCGTTGGATGCAGCGTCACCGATGAAGTAATCCCCAAGGCTTGAATTAAGGCTCCAGAAGCCCCCTGTTGCAGAGCATCTCGATAGAGAGCGCAGCCTAAACGCACCTGTCGAGAAGCCACATCATCATCCACCGTCACTTGATGACAACCACTGGAACTAATCCAATAAACCCGACTATCCCCTAAATGGGTTAAATAAATTTCATGAATATGAGCCAAAGCCATCACCAAGGTGGTTCCCATCCGTTCGCGACCTTGACGTTTTTCATCATCGTTGCGTTTACAAATCACATCATTGGCGATGCAAGTGGCCCGTTTTAATTTAGGAGTTAGGGATAATGGGTCCCAATTAGCTTGATGCAGGGGCATTTTTTCCACCTCCTGACGCAGAACATCAATCGCCATCGAAGATGCCACTTCTCCGCCATCCTGTCCGCCAATACCATCACAAACAATAGTCAGAGCCGGTTCTGCCAGGGGAACTTGGATCAGTTTACCACCATCGGGATAGCAGGCATCCTCATTATGGGAACGAGTCGGGCCAGCATCGGTTCCCGAGGCAATCTCGATCCGACGATGATAACCCCGTCCACAAATAGAAAGGGCTTGATCCAATTGTTGGATCAGTTGAGTTGAAGTGCGTAATTCCCCCGATGTCATTTGATGGGTTAGTTGTCGGAGGAATTTTTGGATTTGAGGTTGTGCGGTCGGAACCCACTGTTGCCAAAAATAACCCAACTGTTTGAGGGTGGGATTGTGGATGTCTAAGTCTAATTGCAACAACCGAACAAATCTTCCCTGAACCCGCAGCAAATGGGAATTAAGCAAACTTGAAGCCACCTCTTGACGGGTAAAGGGTTGCCAAAGTTGAGCGATTTGCCATAACCAATTCAGTTGACGCATCGNNGAGCCGTTAAGGTAGGCATTAAGGTTTCCCCATCCGGCGCAATTGGCCCTTTTTCCAAGAGGATAATCGGTTTCTGATTTGTCCCTTTCCCCTGGGAGATAATTCCATACACCTGGGGAATATGCAACCGATAGGCAAATAGTTTTAGATAGGGAGAAATCTGATCAGAAATCTCGCTAGGTATTTCCGGCAACAGTTCTGGCCGAGTATCAACTACAATTCTACTGGTTTTGAGGAGGTAGCGATCTGCGATCATCGTTCCCGAAGGCTGATCTTCGATCCCTTCGCCTACAGTCCACAGATAGTGTTTTGCTACAGGATTTTGCATTTGGGTTCCTCACGCCTGGCGTTGCCACTCAAAAGTGATCTTCTAAAATTGGAATAATGTACGGTTGCTATATACCCCATTGGCAGGAGGCGACAACACCAGAACCAGAATTGATGTCCCATCACGCCCGATTTTAAGAATCACAACTGACCCTAAAAATTAGCACTAATTGGAAATCAAGATCAGGTAATCTTAACTATTGTATCCTTTGAGCATCACCATCTGGTTGACCGTTTCTTGTTAATTTTTCTTTGAAGATCGGTAAGGATACTCACAGCATGAGTGATTCTCCCCCTAACCCGTCCCATGACCCTAAATTATTACCTTATTTGGAAATTAATGAACGTCTGACTCAACTAAAAAAGTCTCACGGTCACTACTACCAAATGATTAATTTAGAGGTTTGGGCTTTAATTGAAACGATGGATCAGTTTTTTCCGGGTTCCTGGAATCGGTTTATGACTAACCGTCAACTTTCCATGAAACAATTTTTACAACGTCAGCGATCAAAAAAACAATCCCCAACACCCGACGAGTAAGCTGATTTTAGGGTGATGATAATATTTAGGGTATCTACAAAGTCGCCATCAAGGGTAGAAGTGCTAATTGTGTACACACCCTTGATGGTCATAATTTTACTAACTGCCAACCCTGGGTAATCCCATACTATAGTTCACCGCACGACAGTCTAGGTTATAGCTAATTTCACCCCCTTGGATCAGCGCTCGCACTAAATGCTCTAAATCTGATCCAATCCGACGTAAATTATATTCGGTGAGGTCTTCGCCACTGAAAGCCTCAACTAACTGATCAAATTTGCGATAAACTTGTTGCAAAGCCTGATCATTCCAGTTAAATTCGTTATCTGGATCAATATCCAAGGTTAATACTTGTTCATTGTCCACTAACTCCTCATTCTTAATTTCCGCCGTATAAATATGAATATGGCGAGTTGTTGATTTCAGCAGCATAAGCGGTTTAACTGAATAGATTTGATCTCGATTGTTTTTTATTTTGACATTACTCTAGGAAATAATGACTAATTTTTGGAATCAAATTTTTAACTTTGCCCTCACCACCGCCACCGACGTCGGACAACAGTTAATCCTCGATTTTGGCACAGTCCAAGCCTCGGAAAAAGCCGATGGCAGTTTAGTCACCCAGTCTGACCAATGGGCTGATCAAGAAATTCGCACCCGCATCGCTAATACTTTTCCTGATCATGGGGTGATCAGTGAAGAAGCCGAACATATTTTTCCCAATACCGACTGGTGTTGGGTGATTGATCCTTTAGATGGTACAACCAATTTCGCCAGAGGCATTCCCATTTGGGGGATTTCTATAGGATTACTCTATCAGGGAACTCCCGTATTTGGTTTAATCCATTTACCGCCTTTAAATCAAACCTTTCATGGGTTTTGGTACGGTGCATCGGGATTAACAGGCCCAGAAGGAGCTTTTTTAAATGGTAAACCGATCCATGCTAGTTCTGATCCTTTGACTTCTAATCACTTTTTTAACTTATGTTCTCGAAGTATGGCGATCGCGCCCCAAATTCCTTGTAAAATTCGGATGTTAGGGATGGCAGCTTATCATTTCCTAACGGTTGCTGTCGGTGCCACATTAGGGGGAATGGAAGCCACTCCTAAAATTTGGGATATCGCCGGAAGTTGGGTAATTGTTAAAGCGGCGGGTGCGGTTTGGTATCCCCTCTCTCCCGAACCTTTTCCCCTAGAAATTAGCCGAAATTATGGCACTCAATCTTACCCGACATTAGTTGTAAGTCAACCCCAATTATTATCATTTTTCCAACCATTTGTCAATGATTTTATCAATAAAAAAACCTAAAAGTAGGGTGCGTAAGCGATCGCGCACGCACCTTACAAACATTAAAAATAGACGATTTTATATAGAAACCAGGTTTCTCAAAGAAACCTGGTTTCTAAGAACCTAGT
>DMPJ01000030.1:2161-2617 GCA_003456035.1 Planktothrix sp. UBA8402 | reverse complement strand
ACTAAGAAGTAAGAGTTAATCATCAACTAATCATTAACACATCAATAATGCGTTATAGACGGTTTGGCAAAACGAACCTAGATTTTTCTGTATTTTCCTTGGGTACAATGCGTTATTTAGCATCTCCAGAAAATGCCTATTTCACAATCAAAAAAGCGATTTCTCTAGGGATAAATCATATTGAAACCGCACAGGGTTATGGTCAAAGTGAATCTTTTTTGGGGGCTGCAATATTAGCGGGTTTATCCCTGGAGCGATCGCAATTTTATATTACGACTAAAATTACCCCAAATTCTAACCCAGATGTGTTAGAAAAAAAAATTGATCAATCCCTAGAACGTCTAAATTTAGATTATCTCGACTGTCTAGCAATTCATGGAATTAACACCAGAGAACACCTAGAACAAACCCTTAAAGGACTATCTGGAGTTGAAAAAGCGATCGCCGATGGTCGAG
>DMPJ01000030.1:1807-2132 GCA_003456035.1 Planktothrix sp. UBA8402 | reverse complement strand
TCTGCATTATTACTATTTTTTTCAAAGAAATGCGATCGCCATTGAGTTAGCTGCTCAAAAAGATCTGGGAATATTTATTATTTCTCCGACGGATAAAGGTGGACAACTTTATGCTCCCCCAGAAACCTTAAAAGACCTCTGTGATCCGATTTCTCCCCTAATATTAAACTACCGATTCTTATTAAATGATCACCGGATTACAACTTTAAGTTTAGGGGCGGCGACCCCCGATGATTTAGATGACCCTTTAAACGTAGCTGACCAAGAAGTTGAATTAACCCCAAAAGAAATCGCTATTTTTAAACAATTAGAAATCCAAAAAATA
>DMPJ01000030.1:397-1796 GCA_003456035.1 Planktothrix sp. UBA8402 | reverse complement strand
AACAGATTAATATTCCCGAAGTCTTACGATTAAGAAATTTAGCCCGGGCTTACGATATGATTGAATTTGGCAAATATCGTTATCAAATGTTTGAAAATGCTGGTCATTGGTTTCCTGGTAATAAAGCAAATCGTTGTCACAACTGTGGCGACTGTTTACCCCGTTGTCCTGAAAAATTAGACATTCCCACCTTATTAAAAGAAACCCACGAACTTCTCAAAGGTACAGAAAGAAAACGACTTTGGGAATAAAAATTATCTTCCTTCGTGTCTTTGTGTCTTTGTGGTTAATTTAATCCGATCATAATTTATGAATTTAATCAATAAACTAGGTAAAGTTTTTATCTATATCTTGATTTTTAATAGTTTAATTTATCCAGTGAACTCGCAAACATCTCCAGAAATTTATCTGAATAAACCGACAAAATCCTGTTTTTCAGAAGATGCTGTTTTACCCTTTCCTCCCCTATCTCAAACCGAACCTAGTATCCCTAATCTTTGGTTGGCGGAAAAACTCTATGAAGACAAAGTTATGAAAACTTGGTATATTGAAAATACCATGATTCAACTTTCCCCCAATCTTTATTTAGATGCGCCGATAACATTAGTTGTAGACCGAGAAAAATGGAATGCACAACAGTATTTAGGACAATATGTATTTGTAAATAGATTTGCTACCGTCGCCCAAAATTATGGTTATAATTTGCGAGTGTGTAACCTTCAAGGAGATTTACTCGCTTATTATTACTGTGATTTTACCACATCTCCTTTAAATTGTAAAGTTAAAATTCGTTCTACTGGTTTAAGAAGACGAGATTTTAAATAATAGTGATAAAATATTAAATCAAATTGTAGGGGCGGGTTCCGTAATGATTTATGATTCCCACAGATAATTATTAAAAACCCGCCCTTTTCAAAAGGAAAGATGGGGCGGGTTTTGGGAGATTTTTTATGCTTAGTAAAGGTTAACTCGAACCCGCCCCTACAGCATCAAATATTAAATTAAATTGTCGGGGCTGGTTCCGTAATAATTTATGATTCCCACAGATAATTATTAAAAACCCGCCCTTTTCTTTTTAAAATTTTTCTAAACCTCTAAACTTTATTGATAAAAATATAAATCCTCCCGATCCAAATTACCCCACAGCAAACCCAGTAAATTGACGAATATAAGGAGCTTTAAACGCTAAAATAATATCTTCTTTAGCAACTCCCGAAGCTACCAACTCATTCGCTATTCCTGTTTCTGTTCTATCCCTCTGAATCCAAATTTTACCATCTTTTATATCGACGTGAATTACACAACCATAAACCCGTTTTTGCCCCTCCCAACCCAAATGAATGACTTGATAATGCTCTCGTTCTGTGTCAAATAGTAATTGTACTTCTGTCTCAGTATC
>DMPJ01000030.1:0-346 GCA_003456035.1 Planktothrix sp. UBA8402 | reverse complement strand
CCGATTAGGTTGTTTCTTTCTAAGAGCAGAACGATAGCTAAGGAATTGACCTAAAGCTATATAAAAGCTGGCTAAATCTGATGCACCAATAAAAGATTTAATTTCTACAGCAATCTTGAAACCATCTTTCTCAGCTGCGAGAATTTTTTCCCCTGCTAAGTCGATAAAAAATTCAAGTTCCTCTACTTTGATAAACAGAGGATCATGAGTAATTATCCATCCCTCCTTTTCTAAGGCTGAACGAACAGCATTGTGAAAGATATCTTTAGCTGACATATATAGTAGCAAACTTAAATAATTTGATCTAATTCTGCATTATATTGTGAACGAACCTGGCGGTCAACTG
>DMPJ01000257.1:301-3491 GCA_003456035.1 Planktothrix sp. UBA8402 | reverse complement strand
TGCTAGGTGGAACCTAGCAACGAGGAAAATCAAGGATTGACTAATAATACATAAAATCGCTTATTTCTCTTTAGCCAATAGGCGATCGCTTCTGAAAAAATATCATTTAATATTTGCCAATCATTCGGATGATCCTGGGCGAAATTTTGCCATTGATCATAAACCNNCAACCAGCAAATAAGATGAAGCTTCAAACCAACTAAGATCAGTCAGACAATCTTGCCAAGCATCCCAATTATAGCCAAAATATTCGGGTAAATTAATTACCGTGCTGGCTGTTTTTAGAAAATCAGCTTTATTGTTAATTGAAGTTCCGTCAAAATAAAATAACTGACAGTCATATTCTTGACACAGTTGAGATAAGTCCTCGCGCGAAATATCTAAGGGAAACTGATAAATATTAGGCTGACTTTTACCCTGGATAAGATCTAATATTTGATTCATTGTCTTAAAACCCTCAAAAAACTTTGATAATGGTCGCTGGTGTAATAAATTTCCCCCTGACTACCGACAACAAAGCGCCTTGCTCCCCGATGGCTTACCCCTGGAGTTGGTATGGTATATTCCCGATAATAGCCATTCGGTTTATTGGGTAATAATTTTTCTCGATTAAAGAAAGTTGAGCCATCTTTTTCTAGGTAAGGAAAAGGGCCGCCTTGATCAATTAATTTTAAAGTATTTCGGGCTTCCGGTGGCAGTTGACTCAAATTAACTGTCGGAGCCTGAGCAATGATTGTTGTTTCCGTAGCGGAAACTGGAGAAAGGTAAAAATGATGGGTAATCGTAACAGTAAAACAGGCTAAACAAGTTAGGAAAAAAATCAATCCTTTTCTCAAAAAAGACATGGTTTTTGACTCAATACGTCCTAAATATTATTTTAATAATATCATGATTTTCAAACATTTGCCATCATTTATATTCAGGCAAAAAAGACGACTGGCTGTTCGGTTCCATCGGGCCGTAAGATTATGGGTATTATTACATTGTTTATATGCCATTGAGTCCCGTTGGATTATTCGCCAACGTTCTCCCCAGGATTGCTATTATCAAGGATGGATACGGGTGGGGGATATTAATGTGTTAATGCGGTTACGAGAATGGCGGGGAATTTGAACTGGATTTGAAAAACTTGCGGGAGTTGAGGAGATTATGATTATATAACCATACGATAATATTATAATTCGCGCGGTTTCCGTCCCCGCAAGGGGAAAAGGTAGAAAACTACACCGCGTCTCTGAGTTTATTCAATTCGTGTTCCATCCATTTCCGTCCCCTTGCGGGGAAAAGGTAGAAAACTACTTAAACCCAAACAAGAGATAAAACCGTCTGACATGACCCTCAAGAGGGTTTGGGGGGGGGCCTATTGCCTATTGCCTATTGCCTATTCCGGTGTTCCCTACCGCTATAGCTAAAATCTAGCTTCAACGGGAGGCTGACTTTTGAGGAATTCCGTATTTACCCCCGACTCCCGCACCAGGACAATTTTGCCCGTCCGAGCAATTTCTCGAACCCCAAACCGACTTAAAACCTGGACAATAGCCACCATTTTTCCCGGGTCGCCGACCACCTCAATAGTTAGGGAATCATCCCCAATATCCACAACCCGCGCCCGGAAAATTTGCGCTAACTCAATAATCTCAGAACGAGTCGCACTGCTATTGTAATTAACCTTCAAAAGCATCAATTCCCGTTCCACACAGGGAACTCCGGTAATATCCTGCACCTTCAGAACATTGATCAGTTTGTAGAGTTGTTTAGTCAACTGTTCAATAATCTGGTCATCCCCAGGAACCACCATTGTAATTCGAGAAATCCCCGATTGTTCCGCCGGGCCCACAGCTAAACTCTCAATATTGAACCCCCGACGGGCAAATAAACCCGCAATGCGCGTCAGGACTCCGGCTTCATCTTCAACTAAAACAGATAGGGTGTGTTTCATGCTGGCTACAATTTATCAGGGACTACGCTCCCGACTTAAAATTAACTATATTGATGATCAATTGTACAGGAATCCAGATCAACAGAACTATCCCCCTGCCGTCGCCGGGCTATTTCATTAATTTGCTCAAAACAAACCCCATTCCCCATTACCCATTACCCATTACCCCTTAACCCTTAACCCTTAACCCNNCGTAATTCGTAATTCGTAATTTCAACTGATTTGGGCGTAAGACGCTACACTGTACAGTCAGGAAATGCTTAAGAGAGTTGACAGTCATGCCTGTTTCTAACCTATCCCAGTCTTTTGCCGAATTTAGTTCTGACTCAGATCAGGAATTTGACGTAATTGTCATTGGTTCTGGTATTGGAGGACTGGTGACTGCGACCCAATTAGCTGCGAAAGGTGCAAAAGTTCTTGTCCTGGAAAGCTATATCATCCCCGGCGGAAGTTCAGGATATTTTGAACGGGACGGATACAGATTTGATGTCGGTGCATCCATGATTTTTGGATTTGGGGACAAAGGAACCACCAACCTCCTAACCCGCGCCCTGCAAGCTGTAGACGTCACCCTAGAAACCATTCCCGATCCGGTTCAAATTCACTATCATCTTCCCAATGATCTCAAATTACGAGTACATCGAGATTATGAGAAATTTTTGCAAGAACTAATTACCCGCTTCCCCCAGGAAGAAAAAGGAATTCGTGGATTTTATGATGAATGCTGGAAAGTCTTTAACTGTCTGAACTCAATGGAGTTGCTATCTTTAGAAGAACCTCGTTACTTAATGCGGGTGTTTTTCCAAGAACCCGGATCATGTTTAGGGTTAGTCCAGTATTTACCCCAAAACGTCGGAGATATTGCCAAACGTTATATTAATGATCCCGAACTTTTAAAGTTTATTGATATTGAATGTTACTGCTGGTCAGTAGTTCCGGCCGATTTAACTCCTATGATAAATGCCGGAATGGTATTTTCCGATCGCCATTATGGGGGAATTAATTATCCCAAAGGAGGCGTCGGTCAAATTGCGATCAAATTAGTCGAAGGATTAGAAAAATTTGGTGGACAAATTCAATATAAAGCCAGAGTCAAACAAATTATATTAGAAAACGGAACAGCAGTTGGAGTAGAACTAATTGATGGTACAGTTTATCGAGGCAAAAGAATAGTTTCTAATGCCACCCGTTGGGATACCTTTGGAAAATTAATTCCCCCCGAATATATTCCTAGGGCTGAAAAGAAATGGC
>DMPJ01000257.1:0-217 GCA_003456035.1 Planktothrix sp. UBA8402 | reverse complement strand
AAGGCACAATTTTTGTCTCAATTCCCACTTTATTAGATCCGAGTTTAGCACCAGAAGGCTATCATATTATTCATGCTTTTACCCCTAGTTGGATCGATGATTGGCAAAAATTACCAGAATCAGAATATGAAGCCAAAAAAGAACAAGCTGCGGGCAGAATTATTGACCATTTAGAAATACTTTTCCCCGGGTTAGATGCCGGGTTAGACTATATGGA
>DMPJ01000247.1 GCA_003456035.1 Planktothrix sp. UBA8402 | reverse complement strand
GTGTACGGGCAGGGCTGTTTCATCTGACAAAATTGGGGAGTTAAATTGAGTCCTCAATTTTCGCCGAATGACGCAATATTCCAATGAGTGTCAAAACCAAACAACATTAAAGCGAGGATTGGCAGTATGACCGTAGGAACACAAGGGATGGTTATGGAATCTGTAGCACCGCCAGATATTATGTTAAGAGTGTCTGGGTTGAATGTTTATTATGGGGAAAGTCATATTTTACGCGATGTAGATTTAAGCGTTACCCCCGGACAAATGGTATGTTTAATTGGGCGGAATGGTGTGGGAAAAACTACTTTATTAAAAAGTATTATGGGGTTACTCAAACCCAAAACGGGGGAGATTTATTTTCAAGGTCAACCTATTACTAAAGTTGCTACGGATAAACGGGCTAGATTAGGGATTGGTTATGTTCCCCAAGGACGGGAAGTTATTCCCAGAGTGACGGTGAAGGAAAATTTATTATTAGGGTTAGAAGCATTACCCAAAAGACCGAAAGGAAAACCAGAAATTCCTGATCAAATTTTTGAATTATTCCCCGTTTTAAAAACTATGTTATCTCGGATGGGAGGCGATTTAAGTGGCGGACAACAACAACAGTTAGCTATTGCTAGGGCGTTAATGGGAAAACCGCAATTATTAGTTTTAGATGAACCCACAGAAGGGATTCAACCTTCAATTATTTTAGAAATTGAAGCGGCGGTGCGAGGAATTATTCAAACAACAGGAATATCGGTTTTATTAGTCGAACAACATTTACATTTTGTTCGTCAAGCTGACCGTTATTATGCGATGCAAAAAGGCGGAATTGTGGCTTCTGGTGCAACAAAAGATTTAAGTCAAGAAGTCATACAAAGATTTTTGGCGGTGTGACCTCTCCCCGTCCGCTAATTAATATTATATATCAATTAGATAAAATATTAATTATTCGGAAAATAGCGATCATGTTTTAAAATTATCGCCGAAAATTAGGCTACAATTCTAAAACATGAAACAGCCCGGCATTGTCACCCGTCAACTACTTGGCTTCAATCCAAATTTTAATCCCTTCAATCCTTAATCCTTGACCCTTGGTGCCACAGTATTCGCCGTTTGTGCAGACGGGAACATCCCCTTGATTTTGGATGTGGGCGGTATAGAAAACGCTATAGTTAGGGGATTGAGAGCCGATCAATTCAATGGCTAATCCTTCGATTTGTCGGTTTTTTCCTCGCTCTCCCACCAGTTGACCTTCGGGAGTTAAAGCTGTGTCACCAATGGCTGCAATATGAGCCATATAGCGCAGACTTAAACCCGCTATAGCTGGATCGATATTAATTTGAAAGGCTTCTAAACGCCGTCCCTGTCCCCGGGTTCCGGCATATTCCCTGCCGCCAAAAGTGCGATCGCCTAATCCTTGTAAATGGACTAAAACCTTTAAATTAATGTTAGAAAGAGTCACTTTTTCTTGAACTTTACCTGCTAGGGGAGCATTCCCAAAGAAGATATTTTTACCATCAATTGTTGGCGGTAATTTCGTAACATCAATACTAGGAACAATAATTAATTCCTGGCTTCGAGATCCTTGAGGTTCATCTAAAATTACAATATCAGGAATTGCAGGTTTCGGAGCAGCAACAGCAGAAACAACAGTGGTTTTAACGGTAAAATTAATTTTTCCCCTAGAAATTGCCACACCCAAAGATTTACCAAAAGCACCAGTAATTTGTTCTTCCAAAATCCCCCATTGATTATCGTCTAAACTCTCTTGTTTTTCGACTAAATTAACTAAGGCTACTAAGGGATGATTTCCTGTTGCTAAAGATTCTGCTACGGAATGCAGTTGATTTGTTTGTTGAGCAATTGCGATTTGCAATTCCCTCGCCTGATTTTGAGCCGTTTGTAACGGGGGAAAATCTTTTTGTTCGTTGTGGGTTAGGGAGAGAACTCGCTCTAAAATTTGTAACGCCTGTTGGTGCGTCTTTTGATGGGTAGGGGCAGGTTTTAGGTTTAGCAATAAATTCTCTAACTGTTGTACAGAAGTGGCTTGGCTGGCCGTTGGTTGTCCTTGGGTGAGCAGTTTTTGTTGAATATTGCTAAAGTCTTGAGAGTAGGCTATCAGTTCATCGACTAAGGTTTTTGTCGGTGGAATTCCTGTGGTTTTGAGTTTTTGTGCAGTTTCGGCCAGACGGTTGCCTAAATCGGGATAGCGTTGGGATAGGGCACTCAGTTGTTGTTTTAAGATTTCGTGAGTCTGTTCCATAAATAATAATCCTCCTAGTTCACAAAAAAAATGGGTTTNNCTCGGTTATCCTTGGGCTTTTTATTATTGATATTTATTGTATGATACCATCCAATTAAGTTGAAATCGGGTGACATTTTATTATTATCAACTCCCTTAGCCGGAGTGGGAAAATTTATTTAACAGCACTTGGTAAGTTAGGTTTGAATTTGTTAAAATAAAAGCGATCGCTCATCAATGATACCGTTATGAGTCCTGTGCAAATTTTAGTCCCGACCGATACCTGGGTAACAGCAACCTGGGATGAATACCTGACCGCATTGGATNNGGATGATCCCATCTATTCTAACGCCAGAGGTTATTATTTTAATGGACGCATGAGGTTAGAAATGTCACCCCTAGGAAACCCCCATTCCCGTGATCACTTTATTATTTGTTTGGCCATTGGTTTATTTGCCAGTCTGCGGGGCATTGATTTAGATGGCCATGATAACTGCACCTACCGTAAAAGAGGTTTTGACGAAGCCCAACCCGATGCTTCTTTTTATATTGGTGCGAATGCAGAAATCATCCCTTGGGAAACCACAATTATTGATTTAGATCAGTTTCCCGCGCCTGATTTAGTCATAGAAGTAGCCTATTCTTCTTTAGCAGATGATCAAGGGGAAAAACGGTTACTTTATGAATCTTTAGGGGTGCAAGAATATTGGATTATTGATGTACAAGCGGTTAAAATAATTGCCTTTANNATCAAGCGGTTAAAGTTATTGCATTTGAGGTTAAAAATCAAGGGAGTTATAGAATTAAAGAATCTCAAGTTTTACCAGGGTTAGAAATGGGGATATTAGAAGAAGCATTTCGTCGTAGTCGTCAAACCAATCATGGGAAAGTTAGTGCTTGGTTATTATCGCAATTTCAAGGTTAATATAATAAAGCTATAGCATGAATTACTCTTTGATGCTATACTATAATAATGTGAATGATTTACAATCTGGTGAATCATTCAGAATAAAATAAGTTTAAATATCAATAAAAAATGATTGGAAATTCTCAAGANNATAATTTATTTTGCGCTAAAACTTTTGAATGTGTGGGATTACTAGAGAATGAAGATGATGATAGAGGCACTAAATATGCCAAATATTATCTCGAAAATACTTTTAAAACATTTATATCTAATTTACGGTTAAACAGAATATTAAATTTATCATCTTTATATGATTTTAATGTTGCAAGTTATACTTGTAACTTAACTGCATCAACTCCTGAAAGTTCTGATTTAGAAGATTTTGATATTATNNTTACTTTCACTATTAATAATCAATCTTATGATAAAGATCGGTTAATCAACAATGCTATAACATTATGGTATCCTGATGATCAAGAAAGTCTATTTAATCTAAATTATCCAGAAAGTTTTATTTCAAAAAAGAATTTATCTTCTACTCAAAAGAACCTAAAAAAATTGGTAAATTACTCTTTGTATCTTAGCGATTTATTGGGAAATCTTACTGATAAAGCTAGTTTTAACAATAAAGGTATCAAAATTTTTCATAAAATTGGCAAAACAAAAATTTTAGAATCATCAAATAATAGGATAACTGCACAATTTATTCGCATATTCCTTGAGTTTTTACCTTTATTGATTTTAGCTAGTTTAGATGATCCAATACCTGCTATTAACAAATACTTGAGTTATCGAGATGATCATTTTTTTTATAGCTTAGAAAAATGCTCTAATGGAATAGGAATTGATGAAACTGAACTTCAGAGATGGGTAAACAATATTAACCGCAAAGGACAAATTATTTTACAAGGGCCACCGGGAACCGGAAAAACCTTTATTGCTAAAAAATTAGCTGAACATTTCACTAGAGGTAAAGATGGTTTTTCAGAAATCATTCAATTTCATCCTTCCTATAGTTATGAAGATTTTATTCAAGGGATACGTCCTCAGACTGAAAACGGACAATTAACTTATGATCTTGTCCCTGGTCGATTTTTAGAATTTTGTAAAAAAGCAGAATCTTATGATGATATTTGTGTTTTGATTATTGATGAAATTAATCGGGCAAATTTATCAAATGTGTTTGGGGAGTTAATGTATTTATTAGAATATCGAGATCAAGAAATTAATTTAGCGGGTAGTAATGAACCTTTTAAGATTCCTGAAAATGTTAAAATTATTGGAACTATGAACACCGCAGATCGTTCTATTGCGTTAGTTGATCATGCGTTGCGTCGTCGCTTTGCTTTTATTAAAATTGCTCCAAATTATAATATTTTAAAACGTTATCATAAAGACAATGAAATCAACTTTTCGATAGATCAACTTATTCAAGTTCTTCAAGATATCAACAAAATGATTAATGATCCGAATTATGAAATTGGGATATCCTTCTTTATGATATGGAAGATTGAGGATAGTCTTCAAGATATCTGGGAAATGGAAATCGAACCCTATTTAGAGGAATATTTTTATAATGCACTGGATAAAATAGAACAATTTCGATGGAATCAGGTTAAAATTAAACTGGGTTTAAATGCTGATGAAAATAATTGAACTGATAGAACATCAACCTAAATTGTTTAAACCAGAGGAATTAGAAGAAGCGATCGCAGCTCTCATCTATCATAATTATTCTAAATATATTGATATTGAGTATCCATCCCCGAAAACCCAGAAACAATATAAACTCACTGTTAAAAGTTATGTTGGTTTCATTCCCTTAACGCCTGATATTCAGATTTTCCTAAAACCTAAAGTTCCCATTGCTAATTTATTTAGGATGTTGGAATATACCTATCATCTCAAAAGTTTTCAACTCTTAGACGGATCAGTTCATTGTGAAACTATCCCAGAATTTTATAATCGACTAGCTGATATTTTAACACAAAAAATATTAGCTCAAAGTCGCAAAGGATTTTATCGAACTTACCTTAAAAATACTGAACTTTTACCTTATGTTCGGGGAAAGGTTGATTTTAAATATCAGTTTAAACATCCTGGGACAGTTAAACTCAATTGCGAATATAATCAGTATACGGCTGATATAGAAGATAATCAAATATTGTTATGGACATTATATATTATTGGTCGCAGTGGGTTATGTTCAGAACATCTATCAACAACCGTTAGAAAAGCGTATCATACCTTACAAGGTTTAGCGACTCAACGACCTTTTAAGGGGGATGATTGTATTAATATATCCTATAATAGATTAAATCAAGATTATCAGATTTTACACAGTTTATGTCGATTTTTCTTAGATTATTGTGGGGTAGCGCATCAAGTCGGAAATTATCAAATGTTTCCTTTTTTAGTTAGAACTGATATACTCTATGAAAAATTTGTTTATGCTTGGTTAAAATCCCATCTTCCCGCTAATTTTGAAATTAAAGATCAAGAAAGTGTTAATTTTGGTAAAGTTGTAGAATCTAAGATTGATTTAGTTATTTATGATAAAAGTACAAAGCAAGTTAGCTTTATTCTCGATACTAAATATAAAATTCCTGATTCCAAACCGTCAAACTCAGATATTTATCAAGCGATCGCATATACTACTTTAAAAAATAGTCAAAATGCTATTTTAGTTTATCCAAAACCTTTAAATCAACCTCTAAATTGTCTAGTTCCTAATAGTTTAATCCGTTTACAGAGTCTCACTTTTTCTTTAGAAGATGATTTAGAACAATCTGGTCAAAGGTTTCTAAAAGCATTGTTAAATAACATAATTCAATAATTAATAAAATGCTACCTAATTTGATCAAGACAGAAGCAGAAAATGAACAATTTTTAGCTATTGTGGAAGCACTCTTAGCTTGTCCTAGTCTAACTCCTGAACAGGAGATATTGCTAGAACTTTTAGTTAAATTAATTGAAGATTTTGAAGAAAAAAATTATGCGCTGAATGCTTCAACTCCACATTCTAAAGTGTA
>DMPJ01000346.1:2708-4183 GCA_003456035.1 Planktothrix sp. UBA8402 | reverse complement strand
TTCATCCATTAATACTACATCAGGGTTAATCGCGATCGCCCGAGCAATACAAAGCCGTTGTTGTTGACCTCCAGAGAGGGCAAAACCACTTTGACCCAGTTTATCTTTAACCTCATCCCATAATACAGCTTGACGCAAGGATCGCTCTACAATTTCATCTAATTCGGCTTTATTTTTAGCTAATTTATTGACTCGAACTCCGTAGGCAATATTATCATAAATTGACTTAGGGAAAGGGTTAGGTTTTTGGAATACCATCCCGATGCGGCGACGAACTTCTACGGGATCAACATTAGGTGCATACAGATTTTGATTGTGATAGAAAATATTCCCCTTGAGTTTGAATCCTTGAACTAAATCATTGAGACGATTAAAGCAACGCAGAATCGTACTTTTTCCGCAACCTGACGGCCCAATAAAAGCGGTGATTCTATTTTTAGGAATTTCTAAACAAATACCCCTAACTGCCTTAAAATCCCCGTAATATATATCAATATTTTCCGTTTGGATTACCGTTTCCATCTGGGTAGAAGGATAGTCATTAGCACCAGACATAAAAATTAACTCCTGAAGGTATAAAACATCAAAAAAATCAACATCAAAATAGAGTATTTTATTTAATTAATACTAAATTATGATGACCGTTAGATACAGATTAAAGTTAGATAGAACCAACTAACCCAGAAACAAAAATTCACCGGGGGAAAGTTCAGACTTAAAACTGTTTTTGCCGAGTTGCAAAACGGGCAATTATGCTAGTTAATAAAACTAAAACCACAATTACCAAGGATGCAGCCCAGGCAAATTCCTGTAAAACTTGATCAAATCCTCTAGCAAATTCAAAAACTAAATAGGCTAGGGATGGGAGAGTTTGAGAAAATATTCCTCCCGGCCAGTTATTAGTATAAACAACTGTAAATAATAGGGGTGCAGTTTCTCCGGCTGCCCTGGCGACGGCTAAGGTGACTCCGGTTAAAATCGCAGGTAAGCAGGCTGGAAGCACCACTTGTAACACCGTTTGATAATTAGAAGCACCTACCCCCACCGAAGCCCAGCGAATCTCCTGGGGAACAATTTGTAAGGCTTCATCGGTGGTACGAATAATCGTGGGTAACATCAAAACTGAGAGGGCAATTGCCCCCGCCAGGACTGAAAACGACCCCATTTTCAACACAATTAAACTGTAAGCAAACACCCCCGCAATAATAGAAGGAACACCACTTAAAACGTTAGTAGTAAACCGAATCCAACGCACAACTTGACCATTTCCCCCAAATTCAGAGAGGAAAATAGCCGCTAGAATCCCAAAGGGAACCGCAATTAAAGTGGCAATAGAAACTACTTGAATTGTTCCTAGAATTGCGCTGGCAATGCCTCCAGTGGTTTGTCCCGCAGCCGGAGGAAGTTTGGTAAATAAATCTAAATTTAAACGGGCAGACCCCTTGATAAAAATATAAGACAAAACCGCCACAAGC
>DMPJ01000346.1:0-2633 GCA_003456035.1 Planktothrix sp. UBA8402 | reverse complement strand
GCTAGATTTGACATACAGAAAAAACACTAATTTTTTTCAGGCTGATCAGATTTTGAAAACAGGATTAATTACTCCTGATTCAGATTATTGATATTTCGCTTTAACTTGATTAACAATCCATTCTGCTGCAATATTCACCAACAGGGTGAGGGCAAATAAAACTAATCCAGCATACATCAAAGCCGAAACCTGTAAACCTGACGCTTCTGGGAATTGATTTGCCATCAAAGAAGCAATAGTATTCGCTGGAGCAAATATGGAAGCCCTCAGATTATTAGAGTTCCCAATAATCATTGTAGCTGCCATAGTTTCTCCCATTGCCCGCCCTAGTCCTAACATAATTCCGCCCACAATTCCAGAAAAAGCTGCCGGAATTAAAACTCGAAAGATTGTCACCCACCGGGTTGCTCCCAAACCCAAAGAAGCCTGACGTAAATCAGGAGGTAAACTGGCTAAGGAATCCCTAGAAATTGCCGTAATAATTGGCAAAGTCATAATTGCTAAAATCACCCCGGCTGGAAATAATCCCGGCCCACCTGGAGGGGTACTAAATAAAGGAATCCAGCCAAAGTTTTTATACATGAACATTCCAAAAGGTCTTAAAAAAGGAATTAAGACAAAAATTCCCCAAAGACCATAAACTACACTGGGAATGGCGGCTAACAATTCCACCAGAAAGGTTAAGGCGGTGCGAATCGAAGGCGGAATAAAATCTTCACTCAGGAAAATTGCTGTTCCCACACCCAAAGGTACTGCGAATAATAGGGCGATTAATGAACTCATTAACGTCCCAGCAATCATGGGAAACGCGCCATATTGATTAGTAACTGGGTTCCAATCACTAGCGAATAAAAACCCTAATCCAAACTGTTGAATGGCGGGAATGGCTTGTTGAGCGATGGGAAAACCCAGTAATAATAAGACGACAACAATCCCCCAAGCAAACAGTTGTGTTAACCAAACAAAACCTTGATCAAGTTTTTTTTCGATCGGGGAACGAGATTGAGGAATTGCTGTTACATTCTGATTTGGTATAACCATACATTAAACATTATACACGATTAATTGAAATAAATCGAAACTTAAGGTTAAAATAAGTAACCTTGAGCATCATTTGTGAAAAGATAAAAACCCTGATCTGAATTAGGGAAAGGAGGCAATTTAAAGTCAAACCTCAACAGGTTTAAATCCCTCAAATGCCATCCTTCCCATAAGTTTCCGAAAGGTTCCTTACATAACTTACAACTGTCAAGTTGAGTATTAACTAAGCCGGGTTCATCCTGTGAAGGAATTTACCCGATCATTCAACTTTAATTGTAAAGTCTGGGCTGATTTGATCAGCTTTTGCTGCCACTTTTTTCACTACCGCCGCCGGGAGGGGAACATAACCTAGTTGGGCACTGACTTTTTGACCTTCAGTTAGTCCATATTGAATCATGGCTTCAACGGACTTCGCCATTTCGGGTTTATCGTACTTTTGATAAGCCATAATCCAAGAGTAGGTGACAATCGGATAGGATTCGGCACCTTCAGGATTAGTAATAAAAGCGCGTAAATTTTCCGGTAATTCTACGGATTCGAGGGTTTTTGCGGCGGATTCATCCGTAGCTTGGACAAAACTGCCCGCCTTATTTTGCAAAGAGGCTGTTTTTAAGTTAGCACTTTTGGCAAAACCATATTCAACATAACCAATCGCCCCAGGAGTTTGACTGATGTTAGCCGTGACCCCCTCATTGCCCTTACCGCCAATGCCTACGGGCCACTGAACGGTTTTACCCTCGCCAACACTATTTTTCCAGTCTTCACTCATCGCACTTAAATTTTTAGTGAAAACCCCCGTGGTTCCACTACCATCGGAACGATAGATAACTTGAATCGGTAAGTCAGGGAAAGTCACACCCGGATTATCTGTAGCTAGGAGTGGATCATTCCAATTAGTAATTTTACCTAAAAATATGTCAATTAGGTTTTGTTGAGATAATTTGACTTCTGCTAAATCGGGGATATTATAAGCTAAAACAATACTTCCGGCGGTCATGGGTAATAATAAAACGCCGTTGGGGACTTTAGCAATTTCTTCATCGGTCATGGCGACATCACTGGCGCCAAATTGAACTAATCCTTGTACAAAACGTTCTACCCCAGCACCACTACCAACGGATTGATAATCAATTTGTAGATTTTTGGTTCCCCCACTAATATCACTGGCCCAGCGTTGATATAAAGGAGCCGGGAATGAAGCCCCCGCACCGATTAATGCAACGGGTTGTTCTAAACTAATTAATTGGGCTGCTGTTGCATTCGGGGTTGTGGTGGTGCCAGTTGTGTTATTAGTTCCTGTAGATGTCCCCTCAGTCCCCGTCGTCGGAGTGGGTGCCGTAGTTGTTGTGGTATTACTTCCGCCACAAGNNATCAAACTCAAGGCTAAGGCTGAAAATCTAGCTACAAACCGACTAGAAGCATTAATCGAATTCAGGCGAAACAGCATAAAAAATTAATATTTTGTTAGGGTCGATACCGTAGAGGATACCGTCTCTGTAACAAGTTCAGGTTAAGGGAAGGTTAAGGGTTGCCCCGATGCCGTTGATGGTACAATAACCCAGGAGATAGGGAGGCAGGGGGAGCAGGGGGAG
>DMPJ01000448.1:1211-4821 GCA_003456035.1 Planktothrix sp. UBA8402 | reverse complement strand
TACCATTCCCATTTCCATATAAAATACTTCCTGCGCTGGAAAATTCCTGCATTCTTTGATCAAAACTTAGTAACTTTTGCCGAATTTCTAAGATTTTATTTTTTTGCTGTTCATCACTATTTTTAATCAGCTTAAAAAAGTTTTGAGATGGACTAGGGATATCAGAAAAATTGGGTTCTTGATACGGAACTTTAACCGATGATAGAGTTTGAGTANNCAAACTGTAAAAACTGAAACTCTAGTTTATGATACTTTCGATCCGTTAAATTATCTCGATGAAATGAAGGTGCGATCGCTATTAAGTGAACAGGTTTATAATAATCAACAATTTGAGCATAAGGTTTTTCTTCTAATACAGCATCATAATAACGAGTTAACTGTTGAACAATTCCCCGATCTTCAACATTTTTTAATTCTAATATGACCAATCGTTGATNNAAATCACACCGTTGACCCTGTACAATATATTGACGATGTAAAACAGTTAAACTGAAAACAGGTTGTAAATGAATAAATAGAAAATCCTCTAAGGTTTCCTCTCTTTCAAATTCCCATCGAGTTCCCGTTTTTCGCAAGTTGAAATAATTTAACATTGTTCAGGATGCAATTTGAATAGACTATAGTTTAGATCAAAAATCAATTAATTATCAACTTCTGCTTCTGTAAAAATAGGCGGCCATAGGTTAGAAATTGATAATTCCCAACCCGGAAATAGTTCTGGTAGAGTTAAAATATCTTCATTTGCTAATAGGATGGTTTCCCCTGTCGGTCGATAAACGGTAACAGTCAATTCATCAGGGTCAATCAAAATTCCCACAATTGCACCTAATTCTAAAAACTTTTTGAGTTTTTTTTCTAGTGTTTTAACTCGATCACTTTGAGATTTAATTTCTACCACCAAATCTGGAACTAATTCGGCAAAATAGCGGACACTTTGTTGTAGACGAGATGCACGAACAAAAGAAACATCTGGTGCTTTTAAGTTAGTATCGGGCATGATAAAACCTCCTGCGGAGTCAAATATTCGCCCTAAGCGACGAGGTTCAACCCAAGCGAAAAGAAAAGCAATTAAACGGACACCTATTTCGCTAGAGATAATATCTGATGGCCCCATAACGATAATTTTCCCATTTTCAAGTTCTAATTGGTAATCCTGTCCAGATTCGGAGAGAGTTGCTTGTAAGTTTTCTAAATCTTTTATTGTCATCAGTGCCATAAGAAAAATCTCCTTGTCTAACTGAATTGATTAATATTATAGCTCTAAATTTAGGTAAAAACTTGATCGGATGCGATCGCACTCTAACAATCTTCCTTTATCTTGATTATTCATGTTAATTGATTGTGATCAGTAGGACACTATTTTCTCGCAACTTGAAATAAGTTAACATTTCTCAAGATGCAAGTTGAATCAATTATGGTACTATGGCGATTAATTCAATTATCAAGATAAACGGTATCATTTTTAACTCAAAGGAAAATCAAATATTGTGGGAACTCGGATTAAAAACTTACAAGTCACAAAAGTCGTAGATGGGGACACAATCAAGGTGTTACTCAATGATAAGCGGGAATTTTTAAGACTCGATTGTGTGGATACCGAAGAAATACTTAACCATGATTCTAAACCCCGGACAAATGCCGGAATTGCTGCCGCAGAAATGGCACAACAATATTTTACCAATGAACATGGTTTTTTAACAAAAGTTGATATTGAATTTGATGGGAATGAACCTGCTGAAGTGTGTTTAGAAAAATATCGAGATCATCACGGACGGTTAATTTGTTGTGTTCATAAATATGGAGAAAACTTTAATTTAAAATTAATCAAAGAAGGCTGGAGTCCCTATTTTATTAAATATGGAGCATCTCGATTATATCATCAAAAAATGATGGAGGCTGAAGCCGATGCTCAAGCCCATAATCGGATTATTTGGAATCGCCAAACTAATCAAAATAGTGCTTTTAGAAACTATACTATTTTAATGCCTTGGTGGTCGTTACGCGCTTCGATTGTGGATGATTTTCGTCGCTATGGACAACCGAATGGAGTGTTATCGGTGCGCTTAGATTACCCTAAAATATTATTAGCAGCGATGAAGCAACAATCTATTACTATTTTCTGTGATTTACAGGAGGGAATTACTAAATGGATTGGTAATAGTGGGATTATTCATACCGGAACAAAAGACCATAGTTTAAAATTATGGATTCCTGAAGTCAACGATGAAAAATATGCTCCCCTAGTTGATTTAATTAATAAACGATATACGGGGTTAGGACGGGGCTATGTTTATATTACTGGACAAGTAACGATGTATCGAGATAAACCAGAAATTACCCTAACCAGTCTGCAACAATTATCAGATTTCTGCCCGATTTTTCAAGGGACAAGTTCGACAAATTCTCCTAATTTAGTCTACAATAAGAGTCAGAAATAATGAGGATAGAATCATGGCAAATTCCCCAAAAATTCTCGCGTTTGCTGGTAGTGCTAAGGAAGCCTCCTTTAATAAAAAGTTAGTTCAAATTGCCGCAGTCGGAGCCAAAGCAGCCGGGGCAGAAATCACCTATATTGATTTGCGGGATTTCCCAATGCCATTATTTGATGAAGATTTGGAAGCCCAACAGGGAATTCCTGCTGCTGTTCGTGAATTTAAGGATTTAATGTTAGCTCATCAAGGGTTATTAATTGCCTGTCCTGAGTATAATAGTTCGATTACGCCGTTATTAAAAAATGTCATTGATTGGGCATCCCGTCCCGAACCTAATTTACCCGGATTAGCCTGTTTTAATAATAAAATAGTCGCCATTATGAGTGCATCTCCTGGGGGGTTTGGGGGAATGCGGGGATTAGTTCATGTTCGGGCTATTTTAGAAAGTATTGGGGTGTTAGTTATTCCCCAACAAAAGTCTATTTCTAAAGCGTTTGAAACCTTTAATGAAAATGGTAGTTTGAAAGACAGCCAACAACAGCAAGATGTGGAAAATTTAGGGGCGAAAGTTGCTAATTTATTAATTAAACTTTCAGCTTAATTGGTGATTTTGAGGTGGGCTATACCAATAGCCTCGCCTCGCCCTCACTAGAATATATAATTATTGAGCAATCAAAAGGTTTACAATCTTACTGAAAATATTATATAATTTGGTTATCAGTAATTGATTAAAACGAATGACATCGTTAACAACAAGACGTTTTACTCTGAATGAATATCACCGTTTAATTGAGTTAAATTTCTTTCAGACTGATGAACGGGTAGAATTAATTCGGGGANNGATTGATTACAAAGTTAATTATTTTAATTAATGAACGTGCTATTGTTAGAGGGCAAGAACCGATTATTTTACCGTCTCATAGTGAACCTCAACCGGATGTTGCTATTGTTAGAAACCGTGATGATGATTATTTATCTTCCCATCCTCAACCTGAAGATATTTTCTTGGTAATTGAGGTTTCTGATTCTAGTTTAAATTATGATCAAGATGTGAAATTATCCCTTTATGCTGAAGCTCAAATTTCTCAATATTGGATTGTTAATTTAATTGATCAGCATTTAGAAACTTATACTGAACCTTATCAAGAACTTAATGGTCAGTTTAAGTATCGAAATAA
>DMPJ01000448.1:0-1172 GCA_003456035.1 Planktothrix sp. UBA8402 | reverse complement strand
GCGCTGCGATGGCCGCACCCTACGTTTAAGGGGTAGTAATAAACTCCTTGATAGTTTCTATTAGTTGATCGATTTCTGATGGGCTGGTAAAGTAATGAACGCAAGCTCTAACGCAATTGGGATCGAGGAGAGTTCTCAGGAAAATACCCCGGTTTTCTAAATAGTCTACTAAGGATTTATGGGATTTCACCTTTGTTAATTGAAAGGAAACTAAACCAGCTTCGGGGGGAGAGGTTTTTAAACATTGAATTTGCGGAATTTCTGATAACTTTTGCCAGAGATATTGACTATTTTGACAAATTTGTTGATAACGTTCTGTCGCAGTTCCCCATTGATGATGGAGACTTATTGCCTGGCGGAAAGCCGCATATAATGGATAGGCAGAAGTTGCGACTTCATAACGTTTACCATCGGGTGTCCAAGAGATAGGTTTTCCCTGTTCATCACCAATAATACTTCGCCATCCAATAAAGGTTGGGGATAATTCTGATAAAGATTCAGCGCTAACATATAACCCTCCTAATCCATCTGGCCCACATAACCATTTATGACCTGTAAACCCATAAAAATCAACGCCCGTTTCTGCTAATTTTAGCGGTAAAACTCCTACGGATTGAGCCGCGTCTACTAATACTTTTGTGTTATAATTATGACAGAGGTTAACAATTTCTGTTAGGGGTAATACTTGACCTGTATTCCATAAAATATGACTGATAACTAATAGGCGAGTATTTGGTTTTAAATATTCAGAAATCATCGCGACCGGATCACCTTGGTTTAAGGTTTCTCTCAGGGGAAAAAACGAAACTTCCAGATGAAAACGGCGTTGAATTTCTTGAATAATTGCCAAAATTCCTGGGTGTTCACAATCGGAAATTAACAGATGATCTCCGGGTTGCCAATCAATTCCCCACAGGACAATATTACAACCTACAGTAACATTTTCGGTAAAAGTTAGGGTTTCGGGAGAGATTCCTAACTCATTGGCGACCAAATGGCGAGTTAATTGAGTTTCTTGGTTTTGCCATTGGTAAACTTTACCAGAAAAGGGGCCATAAGACTGCATATCATTATACCCTTGAACAATAGCATCCATCGAAACTTGGGGTAATGGCCCTTGTCCGCCATAATTAAAATAGGCCTTATTTGCTAAAGCGGGAAACTGTTGTCGA
>DMPJ01000340.1 GCA_003456035.1 Planktothrix sp. UBA8402 | reverse complement strand
GGAATGGCGACATTATTTAATTGTAGCTCAAAAATATAATCATAATCGGGCTGCTTTTGTGGTAGGAATTGATATTACAGAACGCAAACAAGCAGAAGAATCTTTAAAAAATGCTAGAAATCAATTACAAACGGTATTAGAAGCGGTGCCAGGTACGGTTTCTTGGATTGATTCAGACTTGTGTTATATTGAAGTCAATCAACGGTTAGCAGATATGTTTGGGATGCCAAGAGAAACTTTTATTAATCAACATATTGGGTTTTTAGGCAATAATTCAGGATTTACTCAATTCATCCAGGATTTATTTAATAGTTCCGCTATTGATGCCTTTAAAGAGGTGGCATTCTTGCTGAATGAAAAGTTACGACATTATTTAATTGTGGCTCAAAAATATAATCATAATCAAGCCGTTTTTGTGGTAGGAATTGATATTACTGATCGCAAGGATGCCGAAGAAGCATTAAGATTAACCCAAGACCAATTAGAAGCGGTATTAGATGTGGTTCCGGGTACGGTTTCTTGGATTAGTTCAGATTTACGTTATTTGGGAGTAAATCGTTATTTAGCATCAACCTTTGACCTGCAACCAGAAGATTTTGTTAATCAGGATATTGGGTTTTTAAAAGCAAGTTTTCAGTTTAATAAATTCGTGAAAAACTTTTTTGATCATCCCGATAAAGACTCCTATCAAGAAGTCATGTCTGTAATTCAAGGTAAACCTAGAAATTATTTAATTGTTGCCCATAAATATAACCAAAATCAAGCTGCTTTTTTTGTGGGAATTGATATTACAGAACGCAAACAAGCGGAAGAAGCCTTAAAACAAGCAGAAGCTAACTATCGCAGTATTTTTGAGAATGCTGTTGAAGGCATATTTCAAACCACACCTACAGGAATTTATTTAAGTGCAAATCCGGCTTTAGCTCGAATTTACGGTTATCAATCTGCTGAGGAATTAATCCAGAATTTAACAAATATTCAAGACCAACTATATGTTCAACCCCAACGTCGCCAAGAGTTTGTTCAACTATTAGAAGAACTGGGTGCAATTGTAGGATTTGAGTCTCAAATTTGTCGCTTAGATGGACAGTTAACCTGGATTTCAGAAAATGCTTTTGCTGTCCGAGATGAAGCCGGAAATTTACTTCATTATGAAGGAACTGTTGAAGATATTAACGAGCGCAAACAAGCGGAAGCTGCCCTACAAAGGGCAATGGAACAGTTAGAAATTCGTGTAGAAGAACGCACTGCTGCCCTCCGCGAAGCCAACCATCAATTAGTTCGAGAAGTTGCCGAAAGAACCAGGATTGAAAATGCCTTGCGAGAGTCGGAAGCTGAACTGCGAGCCTTATTTGCTGCGATGACGGATGTAATTACAGTGTTTGATGCAGAAGGAAAATATAAAAAGATTGTTAGCACAAATTCAGAAGTTTTATATAGTCCCACAGAAGAACTGCTGGGGAAAACTGTGTTTGAAGTTTTTCCAGCTAATCATGCCAGTTTATTTTATGATCAAATTCAAGAAGTATTAGACACAAAACAAACTTTAAATATCGAATATAGTTTAGTTTCTGCTGAATATCAACCCGGGCATCATGGCACTAATTCTTCCCCTTTGAATGCTGGGGATCAAGTTTGGTTTGCGGCAACGGTTTCTCCCATGCCGGATAATTGTGTAATTTGGGTGGCAAGAAATACAACAGAAAGACGGAGGGTTTTAGAAGCGTTAAAAGCAGAACAGGAAAAATCGGAACGGTTATTACTAAATATTCTCCCTAAATCCATTGCCGAACAACTTAAACAAGATCATCATTCTATTGCTGAACGCTTTGAAAAAGCTACTATTATGTTTGCTGATATTGTCGATTTTACCGGATTTTCTGCCCGAATTTCTCCATCGGAATTAGTCAATTTATTAAATCAAATTTTTTCCGCTTTTGATGAATTAGCCGAGAAACATCATTTAGAAAAAATTAAGACTATTGGCGATTCTTATATGGTGGCTGGGGGCTTACCAACTCCTCGCCATGACCATGTAGAAGCGATGGCAGAAATGGCTTTAGATATGCAGGAGGAAATTCGCCGATTTCAACGACAAACGAATCAACCTTTTGATTTAAGAATTGGGATTAATACCGGGCCAGTGGTGGCAGGTGTGATTGGCACGAAAAAATTTATCTATGATTTATGGGGAGATGCAGTTAATATTGCTTCTCGGATGGAATCTCAAGGAGAAGTGGGTAAAATTCAGGTTACAGCCACCACTAAAAACCTTTTAAATGGTAAATATAACTTTGAAGAACGGGGTTTAATTGATGTTAAAGGTCGAGGACAAATGCTCACCTATTGGTTAACAAAACGGCGATTGGTCTAACTGTAATTGATCCTATTGTTAATCAAACATTAGTTTTCGGAGGCAACTTTTTCCGTATTTCCACCTTTAACCCATCCGGTGCGATCGCTATCCTGAGAAACTCGAACTTTTTGCCATTGTTTATCATCACTTTCTCCCAGGACAACCACTTTTTCTTGATAGGCAATTCCGCCAATTCGGGTCGCATCCGTACTGGGACTATCGCGTAAAATCAAACCGATAGGCTGGGTAACAACGGCCTTATAAGCCCCTGGTTCGAGCTTCTCGGCTTCTGGTGTTGGGGTTGGGGTTGGTGTCGCCACTACTTGAGGAGTAACCTTCTTAGCTGCTACTTTTGCCTGGAGGTTATCATTAGGAAATGTCGGACGTTCTGGAAGTTCTGATAAACGGGCTGCAAAATATAAAGCTGTGGCGACCGTTGCACCCGCTAAAATCAAAATTGCCAGGAAAAAACCAACAATAAATTTAAAAACACCAGAAAGATTCATAGTTTTGGGAATATTTCTATACATGAATTTTAAACACCGATTAAATACACCTATAATATCATCAACCCGATAAGCGACGATTCAAACTACTCTGTCGAGAAGCTAAACGGGCTTTCCCCGCCGCCGCCCAATCTTGCAGAAACTCAATTTGTTCTTTCGCAGTTCTGGCTAAGGGAACAATTTGACTCGCTGCTTCTAAAATATCATCGGTTGTGAAATCTCGATTTTGACTAAAACCAATGTGCATGGCCTCAATTAAAGTTTGTTCAATTTCTGCACCGGAAAAATCAGGAGTTTCATAAGCTAATCGTTCTATATCATAATTTTTAATACTCTGAGGACGTAGTTTTACTAAATGGACTTCAAAAATTTCTTTTCGTTCTTCTNNGAATCCCACAAAGAAAATTTCATCAAATCGCCCCTTTCTTAACATTTCAGCAGGCAAAGATTGAATATTATTTGCCGTTGCGACTACAAAAACGGGAGAGGTTTTTTCGGCTAACCAAGTAATAAATGTTCCAAATACCCGATTACTGGTTCCTGAATCCCCCTTTCCATCTAATCCTGAAAAGGCTTTATCAATTTCATCAATCCATAACACACAAGGAGCTAAGGCTTCTGCTAATTGAATCATTTGTCGGGTGCGAGATTCCGATTCTCCAACCAGTCCCGCAAATAAACGCCCCACATCTAATCTTAATAATGGTAAATGCCAATGATGGGCGATCGCTTTTGCAGTTAAGGATTTTCCAGTTCCTTGAATTCCAACTAATAATAACCCTCTGGGATAGGGTAAACCATATTGTCTAGCCCGTTCTGAAAAGCCTCCTCCCCGGCGTAATAACCAATCTTTTAAATTATCTAAACCCCCAATATCAGAGATATTTTCCTGGGCGGAATAGAACTCTAAAATTTGAGTTTGACGAATGGTTTGGCGTTTTTCTTCTAATATTAATTCAATATCATCCTCTTGTAATTCTCCATGAGTGGCGATCGCTTTTGCTAAAATTCGGCGAATCCTTCCAATAGATAGCCCTTGGGATGAACGTACCATTTCATCTAATAAACGAGGTTCGAACGGATGTCCCGTTGCGATTAATAGCCGTTCAACTTCTGTTTTAATTTCTGTTTGATTAGGTAAAGGAAACTCTAACACCGTTAACACTTCACTCAAGTCAGAAGGAATCGAAATTTGAGGAGAAATAATCACTAAATTCTTCGGTTGAGATTTTAATTTTCGGGCTAAATTTCNNTCTTCTAAAAACCGATGAAAGTCCCTTAATATAAAAATCCCAGGCATCGCCGGAGGCAATTTTTCTACAAATTCCAAGGCTTGTAACGGATTACGTTTTCCGGCTCCTAAATCATTGGGATTTCCCTCTTGATATCCTTCGACAAAATCCCAGATATAAACGC
>DMPJ01000513.1 GCA_003456035.1 Planktothrix sp. UBA8402 | reverse complement strand
ATTATTACAGAACCCGCCCCTACGTCTTTTTGATTAATTAAAAATAGTTTCTATATCTAAATCTGAAGCGATTTGAGTCAGTTTTTTTCGATCCCTTGGTGTATCAATATAGGGTAAAATTCCTAAAACCGGAATTTGTGTTAAAGATTCTATCAGATGGGTAGGAGTCCAATTTTCAATATCCTGCTCAGAACAGGGTTCGACACAATTTAAGACTAATCCTTTTAACAATACCCCGGTTTGTCGAGCTAAAGCCACATTAGCCACCGCCTGAGCGATCGCACCTAAACGAACAGGAACTACTAAAATAGTAGGTAAATGCCAATCCCGTGCTAAATCAGCAACAATCAATTCATTAGTCACCGGAGAACCTAAACCTCCTAACCCTTCTATTAATACAAAATCCCGACTCTGTTGTAACTGACATAACTGCGACCAAACTAACTTTAAATCGACTATTTTTCCCTCCAGTTCGGCGGCAATTGGAGGAGCAAGAGGGGCTGCAAAATGCAAAGGATTAATTTCTGCTATCGACTGACCTAAAGCAAAAAGTTGAGTATACAATTCCCGATCTCCAATTCCCGTTTGAATCGGTTTAAAAACCCCTAAACTTCGAGAAGAATAATAGGTTTGCCAATAGGAAATTAACGCAGTTGTCAATACGGTTTTACCAACATTAGTATCAGTTCCAGCAATCAATAAAGTCTTGTTCACAATTTTCTCCAATAACCAGTAAACAAATAAAATATTACACAGTTATAATTTTCCCATAGAATCTGTTATATTAGAACAATAAAATTTAGTTTATCAAAATCCACCGATAGTTTAGGTAGTAATTCACCAAGTTGCGATCGCTAATTTCCTCAGCCAAAATCCTAAGATGAATCAAACAAATCCTCTATTCCCAGAAACAGTAGATCTAACTAACTGTGATCGAGAACCAATTCACATCCCCGGATTGATTCAGACTCACGGAATGCTTTTTGTTTTACAAGAACCTCAGCTAGAAATCTTACAAGTTAGCAACAATACTTTTCAGATTCTCGGTATTCACCCGCAAGAAATTTTAGGAAAGAAATTAAAGAAAATTCTCAAATCACGACTAATTGAGCAAATTCATAAAAAATTAGCTGAAGAACTGGGAACAATTAATCCGCTCAAATTATCTATTGATACTCCCAAAGGAAAACTTTTCTTTGATGGTATTCTTCATCGTTCTGATGGATTGCTAATTCTGGAATTAGAAGCCGTTACCTCCAAAGAATTTAGTGATTTTTTTAGTCTCTATCATTTAGTTCAAGCCCCGATTGCCAAAATTCAAAAAACCTTCACTTTGAATGATTTATGTCAAGTTATCGTCGAAGAAGTGCGGAAACTGACAGGATTTGACCGCGTGATGATCTATCAATTTGATCCTGAAGACGCGGGGACGATCATTGCTGAAGATAAGTTAGAAAGATTGGTTCCTTATCGGGGTTTACACTATCCAGCTTCAGACATTCCCCGGCAAGCAAGGCAATTGTATAAGCTCAATTTACTTAGATTAATTCCTGATGTAAATTACCAACCTGTAGAACTAATTCCCGTTAATAATCCAGTTNNGCCCATAGATCTCAGCTTCAGTATTTTAAGAAGCGTTTCTCCCATACATATTGAGTATCTCAAAACTATGGATATGGGCGTTGGAGCTACGATGACAATTTCATTAATTCGGAATCAACAACTCTGGGGATTAATTGCTTGTCATCATCAGTCACCAAAATATATTCCCTATCAAATCCGTACTGCTTGCGAACTTTTAGGGAAAGTCATGGCTTTAGAAATAACTTCTAAACAAGACAATGAAATCTTAGATTATCGGATAAAATTAAACTCAATTCAGTCTAAATTTGTCGAAGTGATTTCCCTAGAAGATAATTTTGTAGACGGTTTACTCAAGGAGGAAACTAATTTATTAGACTTAGTAGGTGCTCAAGGGGCAGCCATTTTTACTGATAAAAATTTAACCCTCATTGGTCAAACGCCTAAATTAGCTGATATTCAAGAATTAATAAATTGGTTAACAACAACTATTAAGCAAGAGATTTTTTATACAGATTCTTTACCCAAACTATATCCAGCCGCCGAGAAATTTAAACAAGTTGGCAGTGGGCTGATGGTGCTACCTATAGATAATATACAAAAGCATTATGTTTTGTGGTTTCGTCCTGAAGTTATTCAAACAGTAAACTGGGCAGGTGATCCGCATAAGCCCGTTGAAGTTGAACAGAATGGAGATCGGCGTCTAACCCCTCGTAAATCCTTTGATTTGTGGCAAGAAACAGTTAGATTTAAGTCTTTACCTTGGCAGCAATGTGAAATCGAAATCGCTTTAGAACTCAGAAGTGCGATTGTCGGGATTGTGTTACGCAAAGCTGCTCAAATCTCCAAAGTTAATCAACAATTAACCTTAGCTTTGTCAGCAGTGAAAATGGGAATTTGGGATTGGGATTTGCTGACGAATCAGATTATTTGGTCAAGCGGTCATGAACAGTTATTTGGGTTGGAACCCGGAACCTTTGATGGCACTTTTGAAGCGTTTGAATCTTGTGTTTATCCCGAAGACCGAGCGCCGATCACTTTAGCCGTAGAGCAAGCACGGCTGGAAATTCAGGATTATCAGCATCAATTCCGAGTGGTTTGGGCCGATGGTAGTATCCATTGGATTGAGGCCAAGGGCAAATTTTTATATGATCCTGATGGTAATGCGGTGCGGATGCTGGGGACTGTGGTGGAAATTAGCGATCGCAAAGCCAGAGAAGCCCAACTGCGCCTGTTAGAATCCGTTGTCATCTCCACTAATGATTCCGTCGTGATTACCGAAGCCGAAATGATTAGGGAACCCGGCCCTCGGATTATTTATGTCAATCCTGCCTTTACCCGCATGACCGGGTATACCCCAGAAGAAGTTTTAGGTAAAACCCCACGAATTTTACAAGGGGAAAAAACAGACCCAACAACTTTAGCTCAAATTCGCACAGCCCTAAAAAACTGGCAACCCGTCCAGGTTGACCTAATCAATTATCGTAAAGATGGCTCCTATTTCTGGGTAGAAGTGAGTATTGTACCCGTTGCCGATGAAAAAGGCTGGTATACCAATTGGGTAGCAGTGCAGCGAGATATTACAGAACGCAAACAGGCTGAAGCCGATTTACAACAACTGAATCAGGAGTTAGAAATTCGAGTTCAACAACGAACTCAGGCACTCTCAAGCTCCCAAGCTGTCTTACAACAGCAAATGGAACGAGAACGGTTAATGGTAGCAGTTGCCCAACAAATCCGTATCTCCCTAAACCTGACAGAAATCCTGAATACCAGCGTTAATCAAGTCCAACAGTTGCTCGTAGCTGACCGAGTGGTGGTTTATCGAATTTGGCCCGATCATACCGGAACTGTGATCGCCGAAGCGATCGCACCCCAATGGCCAGAGATTGCCAATATTACCCTAGCGGGAGAAGCATTTCCCGAACACTGCCGTCAGACATACTCTCAAGGAAAGGTCTACACCCTAACTGACCGCCTCAGCGACCCAAATTTGGTTCCCTGTATGGTGGAATTTCTATCACAAATTCAAGTTAGAGCCGAACTGGTCGTCCCGATTATCCAACAAAATACCCTTTGGGGATTGCTGATTACCCATCAGTGTTCCGGGCCGAGGGAGTGGCAACCTTGGGAAATCGAATTGCTTCAACAACTGGCAAATCAGATGGCGATCGCCATTCAGCAATCAGAACTCTACGAAACACTTCAGGAAGAACTCAGGGAACGTCAGCAAGTTGCGATCGCCTTACAAAAAAGTGAGGCTGAATTTCGCTCTTTAAGTGAGAACTCACCCGTCGGGATCTTCCGCATGGATGCCCAGGGGGGCTGTACTTATACCAATCCCCGATGTCAGGCTATCTGTGGCTACACCTTTGCCCAAGCCTTGGGAGAGGGTTGGTTACAGTTCGTTCACCCAGAAGACCGAGAGTGGCTAATCGAGCAATGGTCACAAACCCTATCCTCGCAACGGGAATTCTCGGCTCCGGTTCGCTATGTCCATCAAGATGCAACCATTCGTTTTGCTCAGATGAGAATATCTCCCCTGTCTATGACTAGCAGCCAATTAATCGGTCACGTCGGAACAGTGGAGGATATCACTGAACGTCTGGCTATTGAAACCATGAAAAACGAGTTTATCTCCATTGTCAGTCACGAACTGCGAACGCCGCTGACCTCCATTCGCGGCTCTCTGGGGTTACTGGCCGCGGGGGTCTTGAAAAACCAACCGGAATCGGCTCAAAGGATGTTAGACATTGCTGTTCACGATACCGAACGCTTAGTGCGTTTAGTCAATGACATTCTCGATTTAGAGCGCCTAGATGCACAGAAAGTTAATTTAGTCAAGCAATCGTGGGATCTGGTAACCATCATAGAACAGTCTGTTGAAACCGTGCAAT
>DMPJ01000233.1 GCA_003456035.1 Planktothrix sp. UBA8402 | reverse complement strand
TCGTAATTCGTAATTCGTAATCCGGTGGCTTCTCTAAGGTGAAAATACTCCTGTTGCTCTTAAGACATCTAGGAAGGCGAAGACGGCGGGGACATGGGAGCCATTTGACCAAATAACAGCGCCGATGATTCGTTCTAGGGGAACAGGTAAGGCTCTAACCTGGACTTGAGGGGGAATTGGTAAAGCTGCTAGACGGGGTAAAATGGCTGCTCCTAATCCTTGAGCTACCATACTGACAATCGTTGAATCTTCTTTAATTTGATAGGCGACTTTTAACGATTGTCCCCATTTTGACCAATGTTCGCGCACCGCAGAAGTACATTCGGCATAATTAAATAAAATAAAAGAGTAGGTCGAGAGTTGTTCCCAGCTTAGGATTTCGGGAATTTGACCCGCCGAAGTGGGAAGTAAAACTACATATTCATCTCTAGCAATTTCCCAGGTTTCAAATTCTTCCGAACGTGGTAAAGGAAGTAACCCAATATCTACTTGACCCGTGCGTAAACTGTGTTCAATTCCTAATGGGTCGGTTTCGCTAATCGTGATTTCTATATCGGGAAAACGACTGCGAAATTGGGCAACTTTTGATGGCAGGATATGGGTGGCAGCACTACGGAAGGATGCAACCCGAATTTTTCCCCGATGTAAACCTTTTTCTAAATTGACTTCATAATCAATTTTTTCGCGCAGTTCTAAGATTTTACTCGCTTGTATCATCACCCGTTCTCCTATGAGGGTGGGACGGGCACCAAACCGCCCTCGCAGTAGTAAGGGAAGGCCAAGTTCATCTTCTAAAGCCGCGATCGCCCGACTAACGGCAGATTGAGATATATTTAAACTCAATGCGGCTTCTGAAAAGCTTCCTTGTTCTGCTACCGCTAGTAAAATTTCCAGTTGATCAATGTTCATCTGATATTTAATCTGTGGTTAAAAATATGTCTAAATTTACCTTTTTAAATTCTCCCAAAAAATGGATGTATTTATCTGTTTCTGGTATATTTTTAATCATATTTATATTGGGTTTATTTCATTTGGATAATAAAATTCGTCGAGGTCAGCAAGCCCAAGGTAGATCAATTTTAAGGAGTTTAATTAAAAATCAAGATCAACAATTTAGAAAATATGATAAATTTACACCTAAATTAGAAAACTTATATCAAGGGACTTCAAAAGGAATCGGCACTTATAAATTTAAAATGACTGTAGAATCGGATCAGGTATTCTTTGAAGCAATTCCGATTATTTGGCGTCGGGTTAGTTACTCTGGAGCTTTATTTAAGATTAAACAGGATCAATCATTTATAATGGTAGGAGGAATTTGTAAAAGCCCTCGCTCCTCTATGACTGCTCCTACTCCAATTCTACCTCCTTTTTCCAACTTTTATCAAGTTCGTTGTCCTCTTGAGGCTGAACTGGTAGAATTAATAAAGTTTTCTAAGTAAAATATTCAATTAATATTAATGTCTAAAAAAAGTTTAGGTAAAGTCTATCTAGTTGGTGCTGGGCCAGGAGATCCAGGTCTGTTAACAGTTAAAGGAAAAACCTTATTAGAATTGGCAGATCTGGTAATTTATGATGCCTTAGTTAGTGATCAAATCTTGGATTTAATTAATCCTAATGCTGAAAAAATTAATGCGGGAAAACGTCGGGGACGACATTCATTATTACAAGAAGAAACGACTAAATTATTAATAGAAAAAGCTCAAATTCATGCCGTTGTTGTCCGCTTGAAAGGGGGAGATCCGTTTATTTTTGGTCGCGGTGGGGAGGAAATGCAAGATTTAATTCAAGCGGGTATTGCTGTGGAAGTTGTACCCGGAATTACTTCGGGAATTGCGGCGCCTGCTTATGCGGGAATTCCCTTAACCCATCGAGATCATAGTTCATCAGTTACGTTTGTAACAGGTCATGAAACCGTCGGTAAATATCGCCCACAAGTGAATTGGGAAGCGATCGCCAAGGGTTCAGAAACAATTGTCATCTATATGGGGGTTCACAATTTACCCTATATTATTCAACAGTTAACTCAAGCTGGACATTCCTTAGAGACTCCGATCGCCTTAATTCGTTGGGGAACTCGACCGGAGCAAGAGGAGTTAATTGCTACTTTAGAAACGATTGTTCAAAAAGTAGAAGAAACTGGTTTTGAAGCTCCGGCGATCGCAGTAATTGGTTCAGTTGTTAATTTAAAAAGCTGTTAACTTTTGACTGAGCTTGATAATAACTAATCTCCTAAATTCATTTGACCTTGAAATCCGGTAATAATTCGCTGTCCATCTTTGAGAATATGAATTTCAATTTGATCAGAAGCCCAATTTAATTGATTTTCCAAAGCCGGATTAAAAACATGAACCCGTTGATTGCGAGAAGATACCAAAGAATTAGGAGAATGAATCGCTAAGGATTCTGTATAGGGCCCATCAATTAAAATATCCAATTCCCCTAGTAACTCTTGAGCGTGAGGGGGGGCTTTTGGAGATTCTAATTCGGCTAATGTAAAGCCTGTAAAAGACATAATATTAAACCCTTTTGATTTGACAATTTTCGCTAATTGTGCTAGAGCTTCAGCTTGCCAAAAGGGTTCACCGCCGGAAAATGTTACTCCTTGATTTCGAGGATTTTGTAAAATTTGTTCGGCTAAATCTGCAACGGAAATTAATTGGTTGGGTTGAAATGACCAAGATTCAGGGTTAAAACATCCCGGACATTCCCGCAAACACCCTTGAACCCAAACCACAGCCCGACATCCAGGGCCGTTAACCTCAGATTCATCGACATAACCCATAATGTTCAGATATCCCGGTGGCATTAATTGGTCAGAGGGGGGTAAATTATTAACTGTTTTCATCGCGTTTTCCTCGATTTTATTTTATAGTTAAGGGCTGCAAATCTTGATCTCTAGCTTGGCTTAATTTTTTATAATTTATGCCAATATTAATAATTTTTACAGATTTTTGGATTCCCGTTGACAATAATAAGCTGAATTAAACTTGCAGCCGGGATATTTTTGATCAGCATTTGCGGTGAAGTTTTGCTATACTATCAAAAAAATAGTTTTAATTTTATCTCAAATTAAAATGGAGAAAGATGAGAATTTTATTAGTTGAAGATGAGGAAAGGATTACAAAAGCCTTAGCGGAGGCATTAACGGATCATCATTATGTGGTGGATGTTGTTCATGATGGTCAGATGGGGTGGGAGTTTGCAGAATCTGCTGCTTATGATGCCATTATATTAGATGTGATGTTACCTCGACTCAGTGGGATTCAGTTTTGTCAACGATTAAGAAAACAGGGGAAAAGTACACCTGTATTGATGTTAACGGCAAAAGATACCAGTGCTGACAAGGTTTTAGGATTAGATGTGGGGGCAGATGATTATGTGATTAAACCCTTTGATTTACAGGAATTATTAGCAAGAATTCGCGCTTTATTAAGACGCGGAAATTCGGCTTTACCCCCGGTGTTAGAATGGGGAAGTCTTCGTTTAGATCCGAATAGTTGTGAAGTCACTTATGAAGAAAAACTTCTATCTTTAACTCCTAAAGAGTATGGTTTATTAGAGTTGTTTTTACGAAGTCCGGGACGAGTGCTTTCGCGGGAAATAATTTTAGATCATCTCTGGTCTTTTGAAGATATTCCGGGTGATGATACGGTCAAAACCCATATTAAACGATTGAGACAAAAACTTAAAATAGTTGGTGCATCCTCGACATTAATTGAAACAGTATATGGTTTGGGATATCGGCTCAAAACGCAACGAAATTAACCCTCAATTTAGATATTTAAGTTGGCGGTTATTGCTTTCCTATTTAGGAGTAATGATGGCAATTTCAGGAATATCTATGATTGCCGTCTATGAATTTTTTTCTTTTAGTTTATATCAACAATTAGATCGTCAACTGCTAATATTAGCAGATGCTGCTGCTCATAGTTTTGAAGAAATTCAAGAAGAAAAAGAATCTTTTGAACTTCCTGATTCTCTACAATTAGATGATGATACTGATCTGGATATTCCTTGGCAAAATATGCAGCAACCGAGTCAAGGAGTTGAATGGTTTGATCAGAACAGCCAACTAATTACTAAAGTGGGAAAAGTTTTTCCTCCCATTGATTTATCCCATTATCATCGGACTTATACCGTCAATAACCAAAAAATTCGTACCCTAACTTTACAGGTTAATAAAGAACCTGAATTACAAAAAGGGATTATCGGTTATGTACGGGTCAGTGAGTCTACAAAACCCGTTGAAAGGGTGTTAACGAAACTAAAATTAGGGATGATGTTAGGAGGAATTATAGTATCAGGATTAACGGCTTTTGGGGGTATGTGGTTAACAAAACAATCTTTAAAACCCATCGAAAAAAGTTTTGAAAAACTCAAACAATTTACCGCCGATGCTTCTCACGAATTGAGAAATCCTTTAGCTGGAATCAGAGCTTGTATTGAAGTTATGCAGAGTCATCCTGAACGAATTCATCCGGCGGATATTGATAAATTAAAAGCGATCGCTAGTGGCGTAAATCAAATTACTAGCTTAGTTGAAGATTTATTACTTTTGGCGCGCACGGATCAAAATTCTATTCCCCTAACAACGAATTTGGTAATTATTCTCCTGAATGAACTATTGGAAGATTTAGTGGAATTTCTCTTTTATCAAGCTGAAGAAAAGGGAGTTCAATTAATTTTAAATATGAATAATGAAATTAAAATAAAAGGGGAGGGAAATCAACTTTGGCGATTATTTTTAAACTTAATTGAAAATGCGATTTATTATACTGATCCCGGGGGAAAAGTAACAGTCTGTTTAGAGCAGCAAGAAAAATGGGTTTGGGTACGCATAGAAGACACTGGAATAGGGATTTCTCCTGAACAATTACCCTTGATTTTTGATAGATTATGGCGTGCTGATCAAGCTCGAAATTGCCGACAAGGTGGGTCGGGGTTAGGGTTAGCGATCGCTCAAACCTTAGCTCAAAATCATCAAGGAGAAATTACTGTCACCAGTCAGCTAGGAAAGGGTAGCTGCTTTTCTGTGCGTTTTCCTTGTCTGCCCAATACCTAATACTAAATTAAAATCATCAAATTTAATTGCTAGGATCTAAATTTGTCACCAGTTTGTCACTTTTTCGGTTTATGATCAAATTCAGGGTGAAGGTAAAAGTCCTTTTGGAGTTGGATCAAGAACCATTCACTTTGTAATCTGGCAACTTTTAGAGACGTAAAAAATTTACATTTCTACAAACTTATAATTATTGAGGTTAATAATAATGGCAAATCTACAGTTTTTTAAATCTCATCAGCTTTGGAAACTTCATCGCAAAATTGCACCGATTATATTTATTCCTTTATTTTTAACTACATTAACAGGAATGGCTTATCGCTTGGGAAGGACTTGGATGGGAATGCCGGGAGATAAAGCAGATATTTTGCTGATGATTCATCAAGGAGAATTTTTAGGAGAGCCCCTAGTTCCTATTTATGTATTATTGGTAGGTTTGGGACTAATTGCCATGCTTGTCACGGGATTAACAATGGTTCGTTTAACGCAAAAAAAACGTAAAAATCCCGCTAAAGATTCTCCGTTGAATGCTAGAAAAGTGCATCAAATACTAGCACCAATTGTATTTTTACCTTTATTTTTAAGTGCGTCAACAGGCATTTTGTATCGACTTGGGAAGGCTTGGTTTGGTATGCCGAGTGATGCTTCTAAACTCTTATTAACCATTCATCAAGGTTCGTATTTTGGCCCCTTTGGAAGATCGATTTATGTTGCTTTAATTGGTGCAGGATTAATTGGAATGTTAATTACAGGAATTAATATGACGGGAATTTTCCGTAAAAAACGGGCTAAAGCTTCTTCAGAAGAATCTTAAGTTTAAACGAAATCTACACCATGTAGAGACGTTCTACCCCGTGTAGAGACGTTCCATGGAACGTCTCTACATGGTGTAAACTAGATTTCAGATGAGGTTAATTATTTTTTTTGACAAGAATATATTTATAGCAAGTCTAAAATTAACGATTCAATTGCGATCGCGAAGCGTGCCGGAGGCATATCGCACCCACTGCCGAAATCCTCGCCTTGCTGCACTAGCACCTATTATTTCACTTTCCTGTAAAAACTGTAAAATTCTGTCTATAACTGGCAAATTTCCAAAAATAGGGCTAGTTTCTATTGACAAGTATTCTCCTTGTTGTAGAACAAAAATTTGTAGTTTTCCTTCTGTATAAATCCACAATTCCGGTACGCCTAAAGCTAAATAAGCATCGAGTTGAGTTTTTGAGGTAACATCGACTTCAATGGCTAAATCAGGAGGCGGATCAACAGATAAATTAACTCTTTGGTTTCCGATCATCAGACGAGAATTTTGAATATAAAAACAATCATCTGGTTCTAAACCAACAGCCATTTCAGGGCGTTTAAAAGTTGTTGATCCGTAGGGTTCCCAATCTATTTCTAACTCATCTAACAAGATTTTAACAAATTCGCCAATCATGATTTTGGCTTTTTCATGTTCTGGTAATGGCATCCGAATTTCTAACACTCCTTGATAGTAAACGACCCGTGAAGCCCGATGTTCTCCCAATTCCTCTAAAATGGCTTCAAATTCCTTCCAACTCACCTGACGCAAGATTAGGTGTTGTCCGGGTTGAATATCAATTTGGCGTAATTGCAAAGTAACAACCATTTCAGTCTCCCTAACTCCCTATTTTAGTTAATTCCAAACTTCAGTTAAATCTAACATAAACCCTGGTAAAATATCTTCTCCTGATAAGTTTACTGGATGATTTAATAATTCTACATCCTGATTTTGTCGATAAATTTCTACGGTTTTATTTTTGCGATCAATTAACCAACCCAAACTTGCCCCATTTTCTATATATTCTATCATTTTAGCTCGCAACTTGTCTATCGCGTC
>DMPJ01000476.1:1053-4249 GCA_003456035.1 Planktothrix sp. UBA8402 | reverse complement strand
ATTGCCCATTGCCTATTCCCTATTGCCTCTTGCTATAACTGTTTAGGCGCCTCGGTTAACGGCGGTTTCTACTTGTTTAAATTCTAGTTCCAAACGTTGTTTTAACTTATCTGGAATGGGACGGTTGGGATAGGAGCTATAATGACCTGCTAAGGCGTTGAGGGCTGTACGCATGGTGGTAAAGGAACCCAGGGTCGTAACAGAATTATCCCGACGGTAACGAGCAATAAATTCGTTAATTATTTCACGCGCTTGACCTTGAGCTTCTATCTTCTCCGGTGCATCTTCGGGTAACAAAATAGCGGTTCTCAAGCTATCGACAACGGCTAAAGTATCTTGGGAATAATTACCTGTCAACAGTGCAGTAGTGGAGCTACCCGCACATCCGACTAAAGTAATGGCAGCCACAAGCACGAGAGCTAACAGGCGAGAAATGTATTTTTTCATGAGTTTTATTACAATTGACATTAAAAATTATAATCAAAATTCGGGTCTATCCCAATAATAAAATAGATTTTTCTTGGTTTTTCCCTATTTTTGATTAACAATAAGCTGTTGCTGCAATTAAAATATATAATATGAAATCCAATTATAACTGCTACAGATGATCCCCCCTAACCCTCCTTTTGAAAAAAATATATATATAACCTAGCGAGCGAGGACGCTCGCACTACGGGGGATAATTGTTACAAAAATTTATCTAAAAAAGTTTCAACTTCTGTTAAGGTGGGTTGGGCTGAAATAGCACCTGGTTTTGTTGTAGTTAATGCTCCTACTGCACTGGCAAACCTAACTATTTCTTCAGCTATTTTAGCATGATTAATTGATTCTATGCCTAATTTACAGAATTGATTAATAATTCCCGCAGTAAAACCATCCCCGGCTCCGGTTGTATCTGTAACATTAACAGGAAATGCGGGTATTTTTCCATAATTCCCTGCTAAATAATAGCTACAACCCCGTTCTCCGGCGGTGACAAATACTCCTTGAATTTGTAACTGTTGAGCGATCGCTTCTGGATTTATAGTATTAAATAATAATTCTGCTTCTTCATCGGTTAATTTCAGAAAATCGGCATTTTGAACAAAGTTTAAAATCAGTTCAATTGCTTGATCTGGATCTTGCCAAAACATCGGCCGCCAGTTAATATCAATAAATAATTTAACGTTATAATTTTTAGCTAATTCAACGGCTTTTAAAATAGCATTTTTACTATCTTTATAAGCTAATTCTAATGTCCCTAAAACTAAGAATTGTGCGGTTTTAAATAAGTCTTCTGGAAGTTGTTCTGATTGTAAATAAGTATCAGCAAATTCAGTAGTTTTTCTATCTCCAAATCCAGCAAAACTGCGATCTCCTTTTTCATCTCTAACCACATAAACAATTCTAGTCGGCGCGCTAGAATGGCGTTGAACTCCGGTAATATTAACGCCAATTTTAGTTAATAATTCCACTAATTGATCTCCCGATTCATCTTCCCCAATACAGCCAATAAAAGCCGTAGAAATCCCTAATTTCACTAATCCACAAGCGGTATTAGCCGGAGCACCTCCGGGGTAATCTGTCCAAGATTTAACGGTTTCTAAGGGTTTTCCTAATTGATTCGATAACCGATCAAATAGCATTTCACCCATACAAATCACTTGCGGATCAGTCATAATTTTTCACAATAATAAACATTCTAAACTATTGTAGGGTGCGTAAGCGGAGCGCACGCACCAGCACCCAGACTTGCATTTCCCTATAAATATAACAGAGAGTTTAACTCATTCCATCCAGGTTATAATAAGTTGTCACTTGACAATTTAAACACAATAAAGTATAGTTTATACAAGCTCAAACTTTTATGTCTAGGAAAAAACATCCTAAACCAGATATTGAAGCAGCCTTGAAGTATGCCGAACAAAATGGATGGCGTATTGAAGTGGGTGGATCTCATGCGTGGGGAAAAATTTACTGTCCTTATAATAACAATGATTGTCGCTGTGGAGAATTTTGTATTGTCAGTGTTTGGAGTACCCCTAGAAATGCAGGCAATCATGCTAAACTAATCCGTCGTGTTATTGATAACTGCACCGTTCATAATCAAGTACAAGAGGAAGAGGAGAATTAAAAAATGCCAGAATATGATTTTATTTTAAACTTTAATCTTCCAGATACTCAGGTAAATCTCGATAATTATTTAGAGACTTTAGCAACAGAAGGTTGTGATGATGCCTTAATTGGAATTGGGAAAAATAGGCGAATTGCTCTCAATTTTATACGAGAATCTTCATCAGCAACAGAAGCGGTTTATAGTGCAATTCGAGATGTGAAACGGGCTATTCCCCAGGCAGTTTTGACTGAAGTTAGCCCTGATTTTGTTAGTTTAACCGAGGTTGCTAAATTGCTCGGATGTACGCGACAAAATATTCGTAATTTGATGATCAAGGATGAACTAAAATCTCCACAGCCTATCTATGGGGGAACTCCTTCAATCTGGCACTTATCCGATATATTGTACTGGTTATGTGAGGAGAAAAATTACCGAAATAGAATTCAGCCGAATTTATTAGAATTATCTAAGGTTAATAAAGATTTGAATATTGCTAGGGAGTGGGAAACAGTTAATTCTGAAGAAAAGCAAAAAATGATTAAATTGTTTAGCCAAATTTATGCTTAATTGATCATTTCTCGTTGCTAGGTTCTACCTAGCAATACTCTAATCAGGCTCCGCCTGCTGTTCATCGGAGGCAGAGCCTCCTGAACAGGATTCCCTGGTAGAACCAGGGAACCAGGGGAATAATTTATTTTCGATGAGAAATGTATTCTATTAATAACCCCACAAAATCGACTTAATTGCCATTATGAACCTAGATAGAGTATAATTTGAGGTTTTTGTTGAAAGCTACAGATTAGCGGTTAGGATTGGATATCACTATCATAATTTTTTTGCTAATATAATAGTCTGTGATTAAAAACAGTTAATACTACCGAGGTAAAGCATGGCGGTTTTACAGTTAGAAGACGGGACAATTTACACCGAATTAGATGAAATTCAGCGAGAATTAGCTGGTCTGAATATTCATTTAAACCATTGGTCTGTCGGTACAGATCCAGAATTGATTAACTTATTGAATCAACCTGCATTAAACGATAACGAAAAAGCAGAAGTTCTGCAAGGATTAGATCAATATTTTGAACAATTAAAACAAAC
>DMPJ01000476.1:0-1046 GCA_003456035.1 Planktothrix sp. UBA8402 | reverse complement strand
TTATTAGCAAAATTTGAACAGTGCCATATTCATGCTGATGATGAAGTCCGTTATATTATTGATGGAGAAGGAGTATTTGGGTTTGTCCGTCCCGATGGTAGTCAAGTGGAATTAACTGTTAAACCCGAAGAATATGTTAATGTTCCTGCTCATACAGAACATTGGTTTTATTTAACAGAAACTCGACGGATTAAAGCAATTCGTTATTTCAGTGCAACGGAAGGTTGGACTCCCGAATATACGGATACTGAAATTAGAATTTTTTCCAGAAGACCGAAAAAAACCTTGATTTTGAATTAATTCTTGTAGTGGGAGCGTCCTCGCTCCCTAAAATATACTACGGTAGTAAGTCCTTCAGGGCTTAGATTACACGACTTACGCAAGCAGGCTATATATAGCGTGTCNNAGCGTCCTCGCTCCCTAAAATATAGTGAGTTTTAATCCTTAATAACAATTACTAGAATAGAAAACAATGACCATTGAAGTAGATTATCGTTTTCCTCCTAATATTGATGCGTTGCGTCAGGCTAAAGTCATTGCTATCGGACAAACCGCCGGAACTTGGGACGAAAGATTTAGCCATCGTGAGGATAATTTGCGATCGCATTTAGCCGAAGTTATTAACGTTAAAACCGACGAACAAGGTGATAATATTGCAACGGTTAAATTTCCTGAAATTAACGTTGAAAACGATATTGCCAGTTTGCTNNNNAATTATGGTCGGGTTGCAAAATTTGGCATATCAGGAATTCGTCAACAATTACAAGTCTTTGATCGTCCTTTAATTATGGCAATATTTAAACCCGCTTTAGGACTTTCAGCCCAGGATCATGCTACAATTTTACAAGAAGTGGCAACGGCCGGATTAGATATTATTAAAGATGATGAAATTATGGGGGATTTAAACACCGCCCCAACCCTAGAAAGGTTAAGAGTTTGTCGGCCGATTTTAGACCAAATTAAACAAGAAACCGGGCGCACGGTTTTGTATGCAGTGAACGTTACCGGAAACGCCCAAACCCTGTTAGAAAAAGCTCGAATTCTAG
>DMPJ01000245.1:5268-5886 GCA_003456035.1 Planktothrix sp. UBA8402 | reverse complement strand
ATATTAGCTCATATTAATTCTTTGTTAAATACTAAAGGTAAACGAGATTTAATTGGAAAACGAATATTAATTAGTGCGGGTGGAACCCGGGAACATCTTGATCCGGTCAGGTTTATTGGCAACCCATCAACGGGTAAAATGGGATTAGCCTTAGTACAAGCGGCGATTCATCGGGGGGCATCGGTAATCTTAGTTCATGGCCCCATGAGTACGGAATTAGTGGAGAATTTGCCAGAAGTGGAGTTAGTCTCTGTCACCAGTAGCGAGGAAATGTATCAGGAAATGATCACCAGATTTCCGCAAGCGGATATAACGGTGATGGCGGCGGCGGTGGGAGATGTCAAACCTGCNNCCCAAAGCCCTTTTACCCACAGAACTGCCATTAGAGCATATCGTTGATATTGTAGCACAATTGGGAAAAATCAAACAACCGCACCAAAAATTAGTCGGATTTGCGGCACAAACGGGGGAAATTTTAAGACCTGCTCAAGATAAATTACAGCGAAAAAATTTAGATGCTATTGTTGCAAATCCGATTGATTTACCCAATGCTGGATTTGGCAGTGAAACCAATCAAGCTATATTTTTAAGTCGTCAGGGACAGAAATTAGAAATTGC
>DMPJ01000245.1:0-5173 GCA_003456035.1 Planktothrix sp. UBA8402 | reverse complement strand
TAAGCCCTTTAGGGCTTTCTAACTTTGAGTCCTGAAGGACTCACTACAATAGTCACCAGGGTGTTAAAACATGAGATCCTAGAAAGAGTCAATCATGGTGAATTGAGTTAAAATTATATGGCAAATCAAGCAACAGTTGTGATTACGGGAGCGTCTTCGGGCGTTGGTTTGCAAGCCGCCAGAGCTTTGGCCGAAAAGGGTTGGTATGTGGTGATGGCCTGTCGGGATTTAGCCAAAACCGAACAGGCGGCTCAATCCGTGGGAATGTCCAAGGACAGCTATACAATTCTTCCCATAGATTTAGGATCTTTAGCCAGTGTCAAACAGTTTGTCGCTAATTTCCGGTCTTTGGGTCGCTCCCTGGATGCGTTGGTCTGCAATGCGGCGATTTATATGCCCTTAATTAAGGAGCCATTATGGAGTCCAGAGGGTTATGAATTAACGATGGCTACCAACCATTTAAGCCATTTTTACCTCTGCAATGTCATGTTAGAGGATATGAAGCGCTCCTCCTACCCTGATCGCAGAATGGTGATTTTAGGAACAGTTACTCACAACCCCGACGAGTTAGGAGGTAAAATTCCCCCGCGTCCAGATTTAGGAAATCTCGAAGGTTTTGCGGAAGGTTTCAAAGATCCGATTACGATGATTAATGGGAAACAATTTGAACCTGTTAAAGCCTATAAAGATAGTAAGGTTTGTAATGTTTTAACGATGCGAGAATTACATCGCCGTTACCATGATTCGACGGGGATTACTTTTACTTCTCTCTATCCGGGTTGTGTGGCAACAACGGCTTTATTCCGCAACCATTATCCCTTATTCCAAAAGATTTTTCCCCTATTTCAAAAATATATTACCGGGGGATTTGTTACTGAGGAATTATCGGGCGATCGCGTCGCCATGGTAGTGGCTGATCCTGAATATAAACAGTCGGGAATGTATTGGAGTTGGGGAAATCGTCAAAAGAAAAATCGCCAGTCTTTTGTGCAAAAGGTTTCTCCCCAAGCCAGTGATGATGAAAAAGGCAAAAAAATGTGGGATTTAAGTGCTAGGTTGGTGGGATTAGCTTACTAATAAAACCCTGTGGTAGAGACGTTGCATGCAACGTCTCTACACAAATATGATTTAGGATTGCTATAGATTATAATTATATTAATAAACTAGGAGGTTAAAATGTCAATCCAAGTTTTAAAAAGATGTTTTACCGTTGAAGATTATCAGAAAATGGGAGAAGTTGGGGTTTTTAAATCCGATGAAAATAATGAATTAGTAGCAGGAGAAATTATTAAAATGTCACCAATTGGAAAACGTCATGCGGCTTGTGTACGACGGTTAGATTATTTATTGAATCGTAAATTAGGCGATCTCGTTATTATTGATACTCAAAACCCAATTCAATTAAATAATTTATCACAACCTCAACCCGATTTAGTTCTGCTGCAACCTCGTCCAGATTTTTATGAAGAAAGACATCCACAACCCTCGGATATTATATTATTAATAGAAGTATCCGATACAACTATTGATTTTGACCAACAGGTAAAAATTCCTCTCTATTGTCAGAGTCAAATTCAGGAAGTTTGGTTAATTGACTTGAATCAAAATATTGTGCGGGTGTATCGAACTCCTACTCCTAACGGTTATCAATCCATTCAGTTTTTTACAGTTGAACAAACTTTAACTCTAGCTGCTTTTCCTGAATTTAATATTAACATTAATCAGATTTTTTTATCTTAAGGAACTGGAACAAAATCATAACCCAATCCTGAACGATTTCCTGGTTCAATTATAACTAATTGTAAGGGTTGATTGCGATCGCCCGATGGTAAAAATCTAATTACACCCGTTGCTCCTTGGGGGGTAAAATCCGGGGCGGAAAGTGCTTGTTGAACCCCGGTTCGGGTAGGGTTTTTAGCAATAGCAGCAACCAAGGCTTTTGTAGCATCATAGGCGGTGGCGGTGCGCCAGTTAACACTCGCTCCCCAGAGTTGATTTGCTGTTTGAGCAAAAGCCGAATTAGGATTAGCTAAAATATGCCAAGGAATCGCAATTACCATCCCCACAGCATCACTTCCAACCTTCAAGGTTTCCGGTCTATATAAACTATCTCCTCCCAATAATGGTAACTGTCTGCGATTAATTCTCACCACTTGTAACGACTGTTCAATAGTAGAAGAATCGGGAGTTAAGACAATTACTTCTGCTCCCTGTTGGCGAGCTTGTTCTAAGGCTTGAAGTGGGTTAAAATCAGGTTTGGCAATATCAAAAACGCTGACAACTTCCCCCCCATCTCCACTTAAAGCAGTGGTAAATTCTGTTTGTAAAGAGGTGCTATATTGATTAGCACTATTAAAAAATATAACCGCTTTTTTTAGGTTTAAAGTATTTAGTAAATATCGAGATAAGCTACTTCCCGCAAAGCGATCGCTAGGAACAGTTCTAAAAATATAGTCTCCCGCATTAGAAATATTTGTTGATGTACTTGTAGGAGAAATTAAGACTAATTTCCCAGCTTCATAAATCGGTGCTGCTGCTTCGGTGGTGTTACTTCCAAAATGACCAACTACTCCTAAAATTTCTGAATTATCTACTAATTTTTGAGCAACTTCTTGAGCAACTTCAGGACTATTATCATCATTGACAATGATCACATTTAATGATTTTCCTGCAATTCCTCCCCCTTGATTAACTTCCATTTGAGCTTGAGCAACTCCTCTTAAAATCTCCTGGGCGGTATTTACTGAAGTTCCAATCGGAATAGATACTGCTATAGTATAAAAGGGTTGATTGTTTTCTAAAGTTTGAGCGTTATTTCTATAGACTAAGGCTTCAGGATCATTTTTATTTTGTTGTAATGCGGCGTTAAATTGTTGAACAGCATTCTGATATTGACGAGACACTAAAGCCTCAATTCCCGACTGTTTGAGAGCTAAATTTCCTGAAGGAATTAAAACTTTTTCTCCTTGACTAATCCGATTTTCTATAGACCCGATAGCAATATTAGGTGAGGAAGTTGGGGGTAAAGTTGCAGAGGGATTATTTGGATTTAATAGGGGTTTAGGAGAAAATCCGAAAAATAAAAAATAACCCGCCCCTAATAGGCCCGCCGTAATCAGGAGTGCTAACAATAAGATTAGAGATTCATTTTTTTGAGACATCGGATTATAAATTGATGCTTAAATTCTATTTTAACATTTTTTTCTGTGATTAAACCATAAGTTAACAGACAGAAGCATACCCGGCCCAGAAAATTTAACGGATTCTAATAAATCCTAATTTTTCCATAAAATCTTGACCTTGAGAAGTTAATAAAAGTTGAGTGTAGGCGTCTCCTGCTTGTTGTTCAGTTTGATTATTTTGTTTGACAATAATAAATAAACGTCTGGTGAGAGGATATTCTCCATTTTTAAATACAACAGGATCAATTTGATTCCGTTGTTGAGGACAATTTTCCGGTGGAATTAAGGGGTTTTTATAGGGTTGAATTAAAGCTCCAGAGTTTAAACCAATAGCGATGGGTTTGATTGTACATTGTTCGACAACTTCCGGGGCGGAAGCATAATAGATTCCGCCTGGATTATTGGAGATCGCTCTTAAGGCTTCTGTGGTAGTAGAAATAAATTTTACCGCCTCTCCAAAGCTCTCTCCTCCTAATACATTCGTGATAAAAAATTCTGTTGTTCCTCCGGCTTCCTGAGTCCGAGAATAGGCAACAATGGGAATATTTTCCCCTCCGAGTTGACTCCAATTCGTGATTTTACCTGTATAAATTTGTTTTAATTCATTAATGGTTAATCCTTGAATATTCAAGTTAGGATTAACTGCAACTACAATCCCATCAATCGCCACCGGAATTTCAATTAAATTTAATCCCCTTTGTCTGGCTTGTTGATAGTCTGATTCCTGTAAAGGTCGGGAAGATTCAGCGAAAGTAATTTGATTATCAATTAACATTTTAATCCCAATTCCTGAACCGGGAGGTTGACTGGGATTTTGAAAATATCGTAATTGAAATTGAGGAAAAATCTTTTGAATTTCGGGATTAATCACTTGACGAATTGGTGCAAATGTGGTACTTCCGCCATAGGTAAAAAGTCCATTCGGAACATTAGGAACTTCAGCAAAGGTTTTAAAATCTTTTGTTGAGGTTTGAGGGACAGAGGTAGGTGGAATTGGGGCGGGTTTAGGTGGAATTGAACTAGAGGGAGAGGGATTAGAATTTAAGACTGTTGACAAATTCATATTGCGAGTAAACCACCAAATTCCGCCACTAATTAATCCTCCGGTAATCAGTAAGGCGAGGATTAAAGTTGTAGTGTCATTTTTTTGAGTCATAAATCTCAAGTATTTTGAATATTAGGGAAAATTTTAGCACTTTTGTAGGATTATAGGGGCAGTTATTGATATAATATTACTAAACTGGTCAAATAATGGCACAAAAATTATCAAGGATAATTCAAGGAATAATTGTTTATGGTGTCCTCAATAGAGTCTCAATCCAAGATATCTTTAGACGAGTTTTTGCAATTACCAGAAACCAAGCCAGCGCGCGAATATATTAATAGTCATATCTATCAAAAATCTATGCCACAAGGAGAACATAGTATTTTACAAACTCGCTTAGTGACTGCGATTAATCGAGTGGGTGAACCGCAGAAATTAGCCTATGGACTGACGGAGTTACGTTGCACTTTTGGAGGGAGTTCAATTGTTCCTGATATTGCTATTTTTGAATGGGATAATATTCCTTTACGCCCGAATAAACGAATTGAAAATCGGTTTAAAATTCCTCCAGATTGGATAATTGAAATTCTCTCTCCAGAACAATCTCCTAATCGAGTGATTCAAAAAATTGCTTTCTGTCTTAATCATGGAACAAAGTTAGGTTGGTTTATCGATCCTGATGATGAATCTGTCAGTATTTTTCAACCGAATTGCATTCCAGAAGTTAAATCAGGTATGGATAGTTTACCCGTGCTGAATGTGTTAAATGATTGGCAATTTTCGGTAACAGATTTATTCAGTTTGCTCTATTTAGTCTAGTCTTTTAGTATCCTCGTTTATAAAATTCGTTTAAGCATCAGATAAATTAAGCGGAATAAAGTGGTTACAGCTACGCTAAATATAGCCATAATTAAAGGAACTATAGTTAATGACAAAAAGCCTAATT
>DMPJ01000003.1 GCA_003456035.1 Planktothrix sp. UBA8402 | reverse complement strand
AATATCTTCAGGTTATCTCATTTTGCTATGAACGAATCGCTTTATAAAACTACCGTGGAAACTTGCTATAGTTAGAAAGCTAAATTCACTTATAGTGGTTTTCAGGCTGATCTGGGGGGATCATCTGAGCGATGACCAGCACTCGCTTCAATTCTACAATCAAATGGTAAGCCTGATGCTTAAACAATAATCGAGGTAAGAGGACGGGTAGGTCTGACATCAGACTCCGGGCTATATTTAACGGAAAACCACAAATCCGCACAATCAGATTAGCCCCTTCAAAAACAGCTTCAGCACTTAAAGCCTGCTGAATACGAACTTGCCAACGGGCTGCGGTGACAAAAATGCCATCTTCTACTGCACGCAACCCTTCAATCGTTGCTAAAACCACCATGCGATCGCCCACTGTTAATTGAATCTCATCAGGAGGCATTAATCGAGGGGGCTGATTTTTTCGTTGATGTAAAATTGGAACCACTCCATAACCATAAGCAACCTCGGTGAGCAGTAAATTATCAAGGGTATCCCCGACTTCAATTTCATATTCGGTGACTAAGATGGTGCGATCGCCACAGCGAAACAAACCCAGAATTTTTTCCCCAAAAGCTGCTGCTGCAAAGGCTTCTGCTGTCACCCCATAAGCACAAATGACATGGGTTCCCGGCAACAAACGGTTAAGACTATCTGTAAGACTCTGTTCCTTTGTGCGGATCACTAAATGGCAGCTAGGATTAGCAGAACGAGCCATCAGGCTAATTTCTAAATTCAAGATGTCATCGTCTGTCACCACGACCACACTCCGGGCAGTTCCCAAATTCACCTGGTTGAGGGTTTCCTTGAGACTACCTCTAACAATCGGAATATCCGACAAAACATTCAGATCAAACTGGGGGGTAAATGTAACTCCGACAAGGGGTTGTCGGAACTCCTGTAAGAGTCTCACAACTTGTTGACCCACTCGTCCGAGTCCAACAACAATTGTATGATGGTGAAGGGGAATGGGCGGACGACGAGGGGTGAGTTGAAATCGGGTACTGAGCATCCCTTGGGTGAGTAACGCATACAGTACCCCGACTAAGGCAGTCCCCGCCAGAGTCAGGACAAAGGCAAAAAACTGCAACCAGCCGGGAATATTGGGATTGATTTCAAAATCTCCAAATAACTCACCATATTGACCTAACAACAGAATTGCTACTCCGTAGAAGGCTCCCAGAGGAGTAGCTCCCGGATAGTATCGAGCAAAGACTAATGTTCCAACCGCTAACAATGCCAAAACTACAGCACCGCAAACAATTGCCACTTGGCGGACAGGCTGCTGTTGGTGAGATTGCCACATCTCTAGCACCCAATGCTTCACGTCTTCCCACCGGAGTCGTCGCCATCTAAGTGACCGTTTCCTCACAGGAGATAAGTCAGAATTGGGGACAGAGACAGTACCCGTATAGGCGCGATCAGCTACTTCGATATAGATGACCTGATCTCCGGCTTGAAGTTGGGTTTCGGGTTCCCAATCTGGGAGGGAAACTATTGGGTGAACGCTCCCCCGACTATGGGAAAGAATTCGCCGGGTGCGACTGTTGAATTCTTGAAGTGAGCCTCGATAACACCAGGAATCACCCGGATTAAATTGACGCTGAATTACCTGAAGTCGGGAATTATCCAAGCTGAAAAATCCCAAAACTTCTGTTCCCAGAGCAGCAACTGCAAAAGCAGATGCCGGAAGTTGGGTGGGTTCAAAAGCAATAAAGTTTCCTAGATGTTCGGCTAATAAATGATTGAGATTCTCCTTCGAGGAGCGTACCACCAACCGCACATTAGGACTCAGTTTACGGATTGCCAAAGCTGTTTCAGCATTGATCCGCTCCTGACTGGTAACAATTAACACAGCGCGACATTGATCAAGATTGGCTTGCTTTAAAACCGACTCCTGACGAGCATCTCCAATCACCAATTGCCCCAACTGCTCTGGAATACCGGGAATATCCCAGTGTGTAGGAGCAACAAGGTTAATACCATTCACCCGAACTCCAAATTCCTTGNNTATTCACCCGAACTCCAAATTCTTTGAGGGCAAATACACAATGTTGTCCAAGGTTCCCTAAACCACAGACTAAGAACTGATCCAATTGATGGGTTAACTCACGGTGTTCCACGATTTCAACTGAAATGTCCCTCTAAATAGATCAAAACACAGTTTTTTAATATTAATGTTAAGAAAAGATTAAAAAGTTACCGGGAAATTAGACAGAAAATATATTCCTAAAAAGCCAGCCACCCCCAACAACATCAAAATTCCTAACAAACCCGCTAAGGGTTTACCTCCTAACCCCGTCACCCATTCTGGAACCTTCCCAGAAGCCGTAACACCTCCAAGGGTATCAATACTGGCAATTCCCCAAATCCATCCGGCGTGTAGTCCGATGGCTAAACCGAGGGAACCTTGATCAGACAAACAAGCTAGGGTCAAGACCATTCCCATTAACCAGAGTCCGGGTAATTGGGGTAAGGTGTTGCGGACTTCCCAAAGCAGATGGCTGAAGGCAAAAATCAAGCTGGCGATGGTCGCCGCCACAAACCAAGGATAGTCTTGTTGTAATTGTTTTTGTAAAAATCCTCGAAATATTAACTCCTCTGTACTGCTAATCCACAGAGCAATCAGCAAAATCGGAAGCAAGATAGATGCTTTTTTCCCTAACTCAATCCCCCGGTTTCTAGGGTGCAGATCGGAATTTAAGGTTGAGGACT
>DMPJ01000478.1 GCA_003456035.1 Planktothrix sp. UBA8402 | reverse complement strand
TATAGTTACCATGAAACCAATCAACAGCTATTGAGTCGAATTTATTCTCAGCAATTCGACCCCAAACCTGCACATTTTGGGGGTGCCAAGCTTCTCGCCAATTTGCTCCTTGAGGACTCAATTGTTTTCCCTGAGTTTGACTCACCCAGGTCTTAGTTTTTGAGTGAATATCGTTCAAAAATCGGGTAATATCTCCCAATTCCTGCACCGGACAATAGAATTTTAGGGAAGGAGAAATAAACTCCCAATGACAACCAATCATCGGTTTATTTCCGTTTTCCAAATATTCATCAAAAAACATCCGATGATCAATTCGTCGCCAAGATTTCCCAAATCCTCCTAAGAGTAGAGCAAACTTGATTAACCGCAGTACAAAATTGCGATAGGGGATTTGTTGGGGTTCACTCAAATTCCCCATCAGGAGAATATCTAATTGTCCATTTTTCAAGTCATAAATCGGCATTGAAAAAGGATTGTGATTTGGAGTATAAGTAAAATCATCCAACTCTAAATTATTGGCTTGAAATGCAATTCCTAATTTCCCTACAATTGACCCATTAGCGCCTGCAAAACCCCCCCAAAGGTGTTTAGTTAATTCCTCAGCCGTTGTTTCATTTGTCACCCCGGATAGCAGCCGGAGAGTGTGACCGCGTAAAGCCGCTTTGAACATATTGGCGCGGAATTCTCCCCCCTTATTAATCAGTTGGGAAGCTAACCCTTTACCCTTGAGATTAACCGTTAATAAAGAATTTTCCGGGTGAATTTTCGGTTGACCATAACCCGCACTCACCCGCGAACCAATTCCCCGACCTAACGCCTTTTCCCAGATTTTCCAAATGGTTTCCCATTCCGTATCTTCTAAGGATTTTTGACAAGAAATTCCAAAAATTAATTCCGGTTTATAGAGGGAAATTTGGATAAATGCAGCATGATTTCCTGAGTTTTTCACCTGCCAATTTTCCTGGGGATGGACAACATCAACTAATTGATCTTCGTCCTTCCAATCTGTATTTTTAGGATAGCCCCCATGAAACCTCAGTAACCCCGGTTTGGTTTCCGTCCCCACAGTCCCCCCGCAATATTTCAGCCCTTCCTGGGACGTACAGGCCCGCAGAAAAGCCCCCTTCATACTCGCACCCGGATAGTAGGGATATCCCCGCGCCCCAATCACCGGACGAATAACGCCTTCATCCTGTCCACTATTAGTAATAAATCGCCAAGTAATTAGGTAGCTTTTGACTTGAATTTTATCACTAAATTCAGGATTTTGAGCGCCAATTGCTTCCATCCATTCTTCCGCCCAAATATAGGCTTGTTGATCTTCTTGACGCGGAATTAAACGTTGAATTTGACTGCGGGTTTCGATTTGGGCGCGAAACATTAAAGGCACAGAATTACTATCAACCATTATTCCCGCCTCCCGATGGTTTATAGCGTTGTGTCCACCAAACCATATTTTCACAAAGTTGAGTTAAAATTGCTAAAGCAACTTTGCGTTGTTGCGGGTCAAAACTCCATAATTGATCCGTCATTTGCTTAATTTGTTGACTGTTACCACTCCCGATAGAATCATTCGGAATTTTGACTCCAGCCTGCTGCATAATTTTAACTAAGGTTATCCAGGTATCCTTCCAATAGTTAGCTTTCGCCCCATCTAAACGAAACTGTTCCCCCCAAAAACGTTCTAACCCATAAGCTACCGTCATCCGCATTTTATAGGCTTGGGCGGGTGCATCTTTTTGATCCCGATATTTTAACACTAAATCGTGAGCATATTGGTCTAATTTGTAAGTAGTCCAAGCCATTAGTTAACTCCTTTTAAAGTAATATTACAGTGACCAAAACCAATAGATTCTAAGCCGCCTAAATAGACTTCAGCTTGATCATTTCCGTCGAAAGGTTGCCAAATTTCCTTTGTTGGTCGAATTGCGATCGCAAACACTAAAATTGTTTCTTCCGGTAGGGCTTCAGTATTAAAAAATGCCCCTTTTGTGACTTTCTTTTCCTGTTTATCTAAAGCTACCCGACTTTGACGATATAAAGCCATATCATGAATCAGGGAAATTTCATCATCCCCGACCACAACCGCCGGAAGTTCCTGTCCTAATGGAAACCAAGGTTTTAGGTCTTCAGTTTTATCAACAGTCAGAAAACCGAAGTTAAAAAATAGGGTATTTGTACCCTTAATATTCAGGGCTCTTAAGGATCTTGACCCCGTATAAACCGCCGGAATATTATTAGAAATTTCAGCAATTCGTTGATAGCGTTTTAACAGTCGAGGACAAGTTACCCAGACTATTGGTTGACCGGGACAAAACACAGGTAGCCAGACAATAGAAGCATATTCAAACTTGATAAAAGACTCACTGGTGCTATCGGGTTTTCCTGATTCGGCTTCGCTACCATACCATTGATTCGCGTTAGATTCTCCTTGCAATTGTCGCATTTCGGCGCGAAATCGACCCCGAATTGAACTACCTGGAATAATCCCAGTTTGGGTAAATTGATCTCGGAAAATTAAATTCAGATTTCCGCTTTCTTCCCCTGCGGTTGCTCCCACATGGAGAGGGGCTAAGGTTTCAATAATTCCGTAGGCTTTTTTATACATTAAGCAACTCCTTGAATCGTTAAAGGTAAACACAAACCACAGCCGACTTTTTTCAGACTGTAACCTTCTTTGGGAAACCAATCTTCTGACCAATTCCACCAAGGTAAATTAAGCGGTTTTTCTAATACATAAACACTCCCAGCACTAACAGCATAACGTCCTCGCCCCATGCGTCCTCCCGCCCGATAACGATAGGGAACAGCCCGATCTGTTAGCATTAATTCAGGTTTGGGAAAATCGGGGTTTTGGGGATAGCGAAACGATAAACGATTTGAGCCCCAAACCGCCGGAGTTATTAACGCAAATGCGGTTTGAATCTGTTGATTTAACAGCTTAATCAAGGGATGGTTATTATCCAATGCCAAGCTATTAATTTCAACCAGATGATTCTCGCCCCCAAATCGATACCAACCAGAGGGTAATTCATGGGTGGAAAGATANNAAACAAGCGTCTTGATCCAGTTGCACCGCATATTCTAAAAATAAGCCATCTTCGGCTTGAACTTGTCGTTGTTCGGCTTGAATTTTGGGGTGCAGCATGGAAACAAATTTCCAAGGAGCTTTAGCTATAACTTTACCATCTTTTACCTCTCTAGCTGTGCGATTCCAAGCCATAGCTTCTTGCCAAAAATACTCCGATTCTAATTCATAATCTCGGTTTTTAACATTCCATTTACCCTGTTCAATTTTCCATTCATTTGTTCCTTGATCACTGACAACTTTGGTTCGCGGAATGGGCAAATAAAAGTTATTTTGGCGTAACTTTTTTTCATCTGACCAAAACGGCCCCGCTACATACAAATTATCGCGTAATTCCTGTTGAGTTGTAAAGGAATTAACTTTATTGGCGCTGAAAAATAGCCCCGACAAAGTAGCCGCATCGGGAGGAAATTTTTCACGGGAACAACCGACTAAATTTTCCGGCGATAGAAACCCACCTGAACTGCCATACATTAACCCCAATGGGTGAATTGTAATTAAGTATTTGAACATCCTATTTTTTCCTATTGATCAACTGAACTACAGAGTTGCCATCCTACTAAAATTAAATTCTCAATCCATTGTACTAAAGTAGTTGGAGAAGTATCTCCGACTAATTCTTTCTGGTTTTTTAGAATCAATTTTCCTGAATTTTGAAAGTAAATATCCATCAAAGCTAGGGCTAATTTATAATCAGGTTTTTGGGATTTAACGTCAATAGAATGACGAGCTTTTAATTGAGCTAAATCACTATAAACCTGACTCCAATTGTTGCCACCATTGCGATCTTTATATTTTTTTAAAAGGCATAAATGTTCCCAGGGACAAGTCCATTGTACATATTGCCCACTATTAAAGACAATTCTCAGGGTGACTCGATCTCGACCGAGGGATTTCGCTTGTTTTTCCGCCGCCCGACAATGTTGTAAAACATCCCGTTGAGGAACACTATGACCCGCCCAAACAAATCCCACACTTAAGGTAATATCTTGTTCGTGTTTTTGCCATTGTTTGTTTAATTCTGTTAACCACTCTAAGGCTGTTTGGGAAGAAATGGGTTGATTGGGATTTTTACTATAAATCACCCCTAAAAAATCATCTCCTCCCGCATAAATCACCCGACCTAAATGGGAGGGAAATTTCTGCATAAAATCCTGTCCCCAAGTTCGCATTGCCGTGCTAAAAGATTGAAGCCCTTTGTCTCCTTTTTTATCGGCAATTTCTTGCAGCTTTTTACCTACTTTATCCCCATCTCCCATAAACCATCCTGTCCATTGTCCTGAATGGTTTTTTTCCGGGTCAGGTTTACGTTCTAAATCCGTAAATCGTTTTAAAGGAGGAATTTTCTTGAAGTGACTACGGATTTCATAACGAGTAATTAAACGCTTGACTAATTCAGGAATACTCAAGCGTTCATGGGAGTCAAGATATTTCCCTTCGGGTGGTTCTTCTTCCCCCGATGAGGATTGAGTTGAAGGAGTTTCTAACACTGTTGCTAGTTGAGTGTAAAATGATTCTATTTTTTCATTTTCATTGGAATGTTTTAAGGTTTTGGGATTACGGCTACCACTGCCTAATCCTGGCCAGGCGATCGCATCTATTCCTGTTAAACTGGAACTTTCTCCAATCCAATTAATCCCTGTCCAATTGCGAGATAATTTTTGAGTTTCTAAAGCGTCCATTGCTTCTTGAATCGTGTTACCTGACCCCCAAAAAACTTCCCAAGCATGGGTTCCCCACATTTCCCAATCTCGATGCCAATGATAGAAAAAATCAGGAGAATGTTCGGGAATTTTTTGCTCAATCCATTGTTTACATTCTGATAAAATCTGTTTCCAAGCTGATAAGATGGTATAATCAACCCACTCGTCTATTGGATGTTGAGAAAAATCCCCTTTGATTAAAATTCGGTTAGGCATTCCTTGAGCGATATTAACTAACCCCGGAGAAATAACCTCCAGTTGATAAGTTGTTGCCGCGTCAACTAATTGTTGACTGAGATAGGACAAAATAATTGATGCCCCATACAAGTCTCTGAGCTTGCGAGATTTCTCAATAAATCCCTGTAC
>DMPJ01000395.1 GCA_003456035.1 Planktothrix sp. UBA8402 | reverse complement strand
AAAGAATGTGCGGCGGCTTGGGATATTGTGGAAGAATTACAAGCAGAAGCGGCTCACCAAAAAGCAGAACGTTTAGAGAAAACAGCCTTTGATTTGTATTGTGAAGAAAATCCCGATGCGGCAGAAGCTCGGCTGTATGACAGCTAATCATGTTTGAAGATTCCCCCTCTAAGCTAGTAGTATAGAGGGGGTATCTCTTAATTAGGGATTGGGGATTAACCATGAATCCAACCANNCCATTGAGCGTAAATCGACCATTAGCAAACTTTTGAGAAGGACAATACACGGGTAAAACTTCATGTTTACAGCGACTATCGAAAAATATAATACTATTATTACGCGGTTGAATCTGAGTGAATTTTTCTTGAATTATGGCTGCTTTTCCTTGAATTAAAGTTTCATATAACCTCAAATCTCCACCATAAAAACCTTGAGGTTCTTGATAAAAATAGTAAACATAGGTTAATTTACGATTCTAANNATTTTATAATATCCTCCATGCAAATGAGCCGTAATTTGGATTTCTAAATGCGCCACTAAAAACATTTGTATTTTTAATTGTTCCATCACCTGTGGTCTAGTGGTGAGAAGTTTATGGGTGATAAGTTCATGCAACTCAGCAAAATGTTCGGGAAGTAAAATATAGGATTGACGATATTCTGATTCCTGATTTATGACTTCCGAAGAAAAGAAATTATTTTGATTAGTAAGGGTTAGGTTTAAAAGTTTTTGATAATCTTCCTCTGAGAAAAAATCATCAATTTGTACATAATCAGGATTTAGAATAATTGCTTCTGGTTCTGGAATATTAGAAGAATTATCAGAAGATGGAATAACTTCTGATAATTTTGAATTAAAATCTTTCTGCTGAGATGATATTCCTATTTCTAATACTTTTAATGCTGCATTTAGTCGTTGCTCGTAGGTGATTTTCGGTTGATTTAGACTGGATTTGACAATATCTAAGGCTTGGTTTAAAATTTGATCAAATTCTGCATGATATCTTTGATTATTATCCGAATTAGATAACATTGGAGATGATTTTTTTGGCATAAATCAAAGTTTTGATAAAATCAATTCCTTGATTATACTCAGTTTTGAACCCCCCAAGGCAGAAATTTATTAGGACTTACGCATGAGGCCGCAGAAACCGGGTTTTTTAGAGAATNNAAAAAACCCGGTTTCTTTGGTTGGTTGCGTAAGTCCTGTTTATAAAAAACCATGTATTAGGTTGAAGACGGCAAAGAAGAACAAAAACTTTGGAGGTAATTATACATTCTAATATTGTTGATAGGGATTCCGATATTTCTTGTCTTTGTGTTTCTGGATTACGACAATCTAAATCATCAAAAACAAAAATCAGGTCACATTGATTTCTTTCTGCTTTTAAAGCAATCGGTAATTGCTCTTGAATTTGCTCAATTAAACTCTTACCTGTTCTTCCATAACTCATTAACGGATTAGGTTTAGGGCCAGGTTTTCGACGAACAGGGGTTTTTCTTTGGAATTGACACCCCGGAAAATTTTGTGTTAAAAAAGGGATTAATCCTCGAACTTCTGCTTCACCCCCTCCGGCAAAAACCCATACTACCACGGCCAACCTCCCAAAATCGGATCGCCAACACGATATAAATCGCCTAATTCCCAACCTTGTGTTAATTTTGGTTCCAATATTTCCCGAGAAAGGGGTTTAATTGAAAAATGGTTTTGATCAGTGGAATGAAAATAAGAAACATTCTCCAAACGATCAGTAAAATGATCCAAAAGATCGGGGCTATGGGTAGTAATAATCACCTGAGTTTTTTGAGCCGCTTGTTTAATCCACTCGGCTAAAATGGGCATCCAGGCAACGTGCAATCCTAATTCTGGTTCATCAATTACTAACAAAGAAGGTAGGACTGGAGAATGTAATATTGTTGCCCAACACAACATCCTAACTGTACCATCGGACATTTCATTGAGAAAAAAGGGTTCATTTGTGTCTTGAAAATGCCATTCTACAGTTAAAGATAAACGACCAGAACGGATTGGTCTAATTTTACGAGTTTTGGGTAGAATGGATTTCATTGCTAAATTAAGACTTTCCTCAAAATCAAGATTTTGAGTATATAAGTTATCCAAAACTAAAGCTAAGTTATCGCCTGATGGAGATAAATAAATATCACTTTGTCCTAATAGAGTTGTAAGTCAAAAACTACGCTGTCTCTTTGAGGATTATTCGTCTGGGAAATTTGGGAAAAACAATAATAAAGATTAATTTTTGCTGGACTACTAACACTACTATCTAAAATTCTAGTGCCACCAATTTTGGAAAGGGCATCTTCAAAACCACTCACTCCTCGATTTTCTTCGGGAATATTAATTAAGCAATTTTTCAAGAATTTAAGACAACTAATAAAATTACTTTTTCCCGAACCATTTGACCCGATAAATATATTCAGATTACTCAGATAAAATGGTTGTTCAGAACATAAATTTTTATAGTTTTTGGTTGCAAAAAAATGCAATAAGGGTTGATTCATAAATCTTGACAATAATCACTATATATTTCTCATCTTATCACAAAATCAAACAATATGCAATACTTAAACATACAAACCCTTAAAAATTACGAGGATTGAACCTTGAGAAACAAGAGCGAATATACCTTAAAAGCAGGGTTTAGTTGTTCCGGGGTAGGATTGCATACGGGTGTGAACACAACTGTTAGAGTTTTCCCGGCAAATATTGGTGCTGGACGCTATTTTGTGCGGGTTGATTTACCTGAAAATAACAAAATTCCGGCTAGATTAGAATCAGTATTATCCACAACTTTATCCACAGAATTAGGCACTACAAACGCGAAAGTTAGAACCGTTGAACATTTGTTAGCCGCCTTAAGCGGAATGGGAATTGATCACGCTAGAATTGAAATTGATGGCCCAGAAGTCCCATTATTAGATGGTTCGGCTCAAAATTGGGTAGAAGCGATCGCAACGGTTGGACGTCAAATTGTCGATGGCCAATCTCAGGAATTTAGTGATTTTCAGATTACCCAACCCCTATCCGTCCAACAGGGCGATGGGTTTGTCGCCGCCTTTCCCGCATCGGAAACCCGATTTACCTATGGGATTGATTTTTCGGTTCCAGCAATTGGCAATCAATGGTATAGTTACACGGCTAATCCCGAAATTTTTGCTAAGGAAATTGCTCCGGCTAGAACCTTTACCTTAAAAGAACAGGTGGAACAGTTACGCCAGGCTGGGTTAATCAAAGGAGGGAGTCTGGATAATGCTATAGTTTGTGACAATCACCAATGGTTAAATCCACCTTTGAGATATGCAAATGAACCCGTGCGTCATAAGATTTTAGACTTAGTAGGGGATTTGAGTTTATTGGGTTTTATCCCCCAAGCTCATTACTTAGCATACAAAGCCGGACACCATCTCCATGTTCAACTGGTTCAGGAAATATCAAAGTAGTAAGCCCTTCAGGGCTNNCGATTGTTGATGTCTACCACTGACGCTAAATTAAATTCATCGGATTCGGACGACGCCCCTGTGTTGAACGCTGAAACAGTATTGATGATTGAGGAGATTCAAAATCTATTACCCCATCGCTATCCCTTTGCGTTGGTGGATCGAATTATTGAATATATCCCTGGTAAAAAGGCTGTTGGCCTCAAAAATGTCACCATTAACGAACCCCATTTTCAAGGTCACTTCCCCGGACGTCCAATTATGCCCGGAGTTTTGATTGTGGAAGCGATGGCCCAGGTTGGAGGAGTGGTTTTAACTCAACTTCCTGATTTGAAAGGGAGTTTATTTTTATTTGCGGGAATTGATAAAGTCCGATTCCGTCGTCCCGTAGTTCCGGGGGATCAATTAATTATGACTACGGAATTATTGGTCGTGAAACAACGCCGTTTTGGTAAAATGCAGGCTCGCGCCGAAGTCGATGGTAAACTGGCCTGTGAAGGAGAACTGATGTTCTCTCTTGTGGACTGAATTTTTGTATCTTGTTAGGTTTTAACTAATTTTAATTTCTATGACGACCTTAATTCACCCCACTGCTGTCATTCATCCTGGTGCAGAACTCCATCCTACGGTTCAAATTGGCGCTTATGCTGTTATTGGGGAACACGTTAAGGTCGGTGCGGATACGGTGATTAGTTCCCATGTTGTGATTAATGGTCGCACGGAAATTGGCGATCGCAATCAATTTTTTCCGGGGGCGGTAATTGGTTCTGAACCTCAAGATCTCAAATATGATGGTTCTTTGAGTTTAGTTAAAATTGGCAATGATAATCTGATTCGGGAATATGTCACAATTAATCGCGCTACAAATGCCGGAGACGCTACCATTATTGGGAATCAAAATCTATTAATGGCCTATGTTCATGTTGCCCATAATTGTGTAATTGAAGATCAGGTGGTAATTGCCAATTCTGTCGCCCTAGCGGGTCATGTTTATATTGAATCAAAAGCCCGATTAAGTGGGGTTTTAGGGGTGCATCAATTTGTGCATATTGGACAATTGGCAATGATTGGCGGTATGACTAGGATTGATCGAGATGTGCCTCCTTTTGTGTTAGTTGAGGGGAATCCTTCCCGGGTGCGATCGCTTAATTTAGTTGGGTTAAAACGGGCGGGATTTAGTTCTGAGGATTTTTCTTTATTAAAAAAAGCTTTTCGCTTATTATATCGTTCTGAATATTCTTTTACCCAAGGATTAGATCAGTTAGATTTATTACCAGATCATGCTGCTATTCAACATTTACGCCAGTTTATCAAACGTTCTCAAACCGATCCCGGACGTCGGGGAATGACTCCCGGGGGAAAACGCAAAACAACGGAAGATTAAGCGAGATTTTATGTAATTTTGGGGGTAAATGATTAATGATCATGGATTTAAAAACGCTCTATGAAACCGATGATGTTGAATGGTTACAAGAAACGGTTAAATTGATTAAAAATCACCAATTTGAACAGCTAGATTTAGAAAATTTAATTGAGGAATTAGAGGATTTGGGTAGGGAAAAGAAAAACGCGGTGGCGAGTCTTTTAGAACAAATTATCCGTGATTTATTATTACTGCAATATTGGACAGGGGAAGTTGAGTATAATAGAGTTCACTGGGAAGAAGAAATTTATAGCTTTAGAGTTCAGTTGAGACGAAAAATTACCACAAATCTCCGTAATTATTTAGATTCAGAATTTGACTCTATTTATCAGGATGCGTTAGGATTTGTCAAGATTAAAACTCAAAATATCGTCTATTTTCCCCCAGAATGTCCTTATACCCTGGAGCAATTACTAGATATTGATTGGTTTCCAGTTTAGATTTTGTTGACAAAATGATCCCGTAATAAAAGATTAATAAAACGATAGCGATCGCCTGTTCTTTGTAATAATAATTTATTAGTAGCATCGTTCAAAAACCGTTGATAATTCCAAGGAATATTGCCATCTTTCCACAGAATCCATCGGATTACAAATTGTTCTATTTTTTGTTTTAAACCCGATTTTTCTAATAAAATTGCCCATAATAATCCTAGTCCCATCCCCACAATTAAAAGTGAAGTTGTTCTGAGAATAACTCCTGCTAATATTATTATTATAATAATTCCCCAAATTAAACCTAAAATTAACTTTAATATTAACTTATAACGTGGTTTTTGTTCATTCTCATCTAACCAATGAATCGGTATTTTTTTAACTGAAAATTCTGTTACTTCATCGGTTTTAAGTCGAGTCGCTAACCATCCTAACCACCGTCTAAAACCTTCGGATTTAGGTGCTTTTCCCTGGGGATATTCCGATTTATGAATATCTTGATTGAGTTGAC
>DMPJ01000561.1 GCA_003456035.1 Planktothrix sp. UBA8402 | reverse complement strand
TTGAACACTCTCTTTTAAACGATTGTGTAAAATTAATAAAGTATTATCAATGCCTTCATGGATATTAACGGCTTTCATATCGGCTTCATCCAACCGCGAAAAATTGCGAAGGGAAAGAACAATTTCTCTAATTCGGTTAGATCCCATTTTCATGGAATTGATAATATTAGGCATATCTTCAATTAAGAAATCTAGATCAGAATCTTCAGCAAAATCAATAATTTCAGTCGGGGGGTCAGGATAATGAGTTTGATAGATTTTGATAAAACTTAATAAGGTTTCAGTATATTCTTGAGCGTGAATTAAGTTACCAGAAATAAAGTTAACGGGATTATTAATTTCATGGGCAACTCCTGCCACCAATTGACCCAAACTAGACATTTTTTCCGCTTGAATTAATTGGGTCTGGGCTTTGCGAAAATTAACTAAGGCAATTTCGGCTTCTTCTTTAGCTTGTCGCATGGCTTCTTCCGCTTTTTTGCCATCATTTATATCGGTAATTGTACCGACATAACCAATAATTTCTCCATCAGAATTTATCTCCGCAGCAGCTTGACCATAAACCCAGGTAATCTTGCCATCAGGACGTTGTAGGCGATATTCAGAATTAAATTGAACTTGATTTTTAGCAGAGTTTTCCCAGTTTTGAAAGACGGGGATTCTATCTTCGGAATAAATCGCCCGCGACCAACCTTTTGCCATGGCTTCTTCTCCGGTTAAGCCAGCAATTTCACACCATCTTTGATTCACATAAAGACAATTACCCTCAGTGTCAGTATGGAAAATTCCCACCGGAGAAACTTCAGCTAATGTTGCATAACGTTTTTCAGTGTTCCGCAATACCTTTTCTGTATTTCGTTGTTCGGTTACATCCACACCAACACTAACAATATAGTCAATTTCTTTGGCTTCATTAAGTAGGACAGTATCCGACCAACTAATAATTCGTTGATCTCCATTTTTGGTGTTCCAACAGGCTTCGTAATATTTGGGAAATTGATCAATCAGTAAAAAGGCAAAATTTGCTTTAACTTTTGGTGCTTCATCGGGGTCTAAAAACACATCCCAAACATACATATTTCTAATTTCATCAAAGCTGTATTGAGTTGTTTGTTCAAAGGCTCGATTAAATCGCACAATTCGACCTTTAGCATCTAGTAAAACCACTAAAGCCCCGGCAATATCTAAAATAGCTGAAATAAAACTTCGCTCTTTTTCAATGGCTGCAAATAACTCATCAATTTGAGTGGTCATTTGATTGAAAGCTGTGGCTAATACTCCTAATTCATTAGAACACTGCACATCAACTTTCGTTTTCAAATCTCCTTGACTAATTTTTATAGCTGCATTTGTTAATTTTTTTAGGGGTAAAATAATTTGCTGACTGTGAAATATGCCAATACTAATGGCAAAACCTGTAATTAAAATAACAGTCCCTCCCATGACAAAAATCATCTGATAAATAGGAGCATAGGCTTCTGTAATCGGAAGTTCAACGACTAAAAACCAATTCACACTAGGAATCATTGCTGTCGCCCCCAAAACCTCTACATTTTTTAACCCTAGATAACGATTTATGTTTAATTTTTTATTATCTAAAGCATCTTGAATTGACTCAATAATTTTAGGATTTTTTAAAGTTTGAATGTTAAAGATTTTAGATTTATTTTCAGGAGTAGTAAAGACTCGGTTTTGTTCATCGACAACATAAACATATCCAGTTTTACCCACTTGAGTTTGAGACAGAATAAAACCGAGAAAACTCAAGTCAATTTCAGCGAATAAAACCCCATTAATCTGATCAAATTGATCTCGAATCGGAACAGACATCACCATTTTATATTTTCGATCATGAGGATCAAAATCAATAGTTCCTACATAATCTTCCTGTTGTTTAAAAGATCGAATAAATAAGGGAGAATCTGTATAATTTTTTCTCAAAGTTTGATCGTCAGTGAGTATAGATGTAATTACCTCTCCCTGACGGTTTAAAATAGCAGCTAAATGATAGGCTTCATTATGACGAACTAATCCTTCGATCAAGTTTTGTTGAATATCTGGGGTTAAATCTGTGAACCCTTTAACCCGGGCTAAAAAGCTTAATTTCCGTTGGAAATCATCTATATAGTTATTAATTTGATAAGCAATAACTTGCGATCGCTCTCTTTGTAGAGATTGTAACTGCTTCATCTGAGATTGATAACTCAGATAAATTAATAATCCTCCACTGCTTAAAACACTAATCAATCCCACAAAAAGTAAACTCCTACGGAGTTGCGTGGCTAGGGAAAAAAACCGAGGGTTGGGGGAGGAAAAATAACCCCGAAACCGAGATAAAAAATGATGTTTCTCCGCTTGACTCATGATTTTTCCAATAACAGGGAAATGATCTATTTTTATTTATTATAGTCTGTTGTTGGCCCGGAAGGGGTAATATCAATTTTTCCAGTCACTACTTGTTGTTTGATCTGATTAAATTTTGCCTCTTCTTCTGGCGTTAATGTGCCTCTAAAGGGGGCAAAATCATAGATTTTTTCGCGTAACCCATATTTATATTGTTTGCCTTCCCAGCGTCCTTGTTGAACTAAAGTAGCAATTTTTAAGACTAATTCAGGAATATTTTGGAGGACACTGGTTAAAATTTTTCCCGGGGCGAGATTATATTGATCTTTCGTCCAACCAATACCATAAACTCCTGGTTTTTCACCAGCTAATTTTAAGGCTGTAAGTCCAGCTACATCTGCGTTAATGGCGATAATATCAACTCCTTCTTTTAACCAATCTAGGGCGACTTTATTGCCTTTTTCTATATCTGTCCAAGTCTGTAAAAATTTAGTATAGACTTCAATATTTGGTTTAGTTTCAGTTGCACCCCGTCTAAATAATTCTTCTTCTTCTTGATAAAATGGATAATCAAATCCTACCATATAAGCGACTTTATTTGTCTTGGTTCTCATCGCTGCTAATGCTCCCGTCAGATAACCCACTTCCCCCGAACGAAAAGCAACCGCCCCCAAATTTTGATTATTCCCAGGATAGGTTGTAACTAAAGCAAATTTGGTTTCTGGAAAATCTTTAGACACCTTTTCCATGGCTTTAATATAACCACCACTATGACCAATAATTAAATCATACCCCTGTTCTGCATAGCGACGAATCAAGGCTTCACTGTCTGCGTCTAATACATTATCGGTGTAACTAATTTCAGCATTATATTGTTTTTCAATTAATTTTAATCCTTCATAATTTGCTTGAGTCCAACTACCATCCTGAATAGAACCCGATAAAATACTAGCCACTTTAAATTGATTCTGGGAATCTGGGGGAGAAGTTGTCAATTGTTCTTGATTCAACTGACTACAACTCACAATAATAACTAAAGTGATAATTCCTAGTAAGATATTTGTCAATAATTTTGGTGTTTGAAGCATACAATTTTCTGTAATTTTAACAAGATTATATGAAATCCGTAAATGATCCCTCCTAATTCTCCCCTGTAGAGACGTTGCATGCAACGTCTCTACGCCATTTTTGGGATTTAACTTGCCCAATTCAGATAGGGTAATTTTGTCGCTGTTGCTCGAATTTGCTCAACATTAGCAATTAATTGTCCGCAACTATCCCACATTCCGGTGATAAAAGATTGACGAGAACCTGCGTTCATATTCACATCAATGGTTAAATCTCCACAGTGGAATTTCATTGATTCTAAATCTAGGTTAATAGCTGCTTTTGGATTAGCTTTTAATGCCTCTTGAACTACCTTTACATCTTCCGGTTCTGCGGTAACACAGGGAAGCCCAATTGCTACACAATTCCCCAAGAATATTTCGGCAAAACTCTCTCCAATAATAGCTTTAATTCCCCATTTACCAATAGCTTGGGGGGCGTGTTCTCGGGAGGAACCACAACCAAAATTAGCATTAACTACTAATAAATTAGCCCCTTGATATTCGGGCAAATCAAAGGCGTGTTTACCCTGCATTTGTTGGCGATCATCAGCAAATACTTGTTCCCCTAACCCATCAAAGGTAATAGACCGTAAAAACCGAGCGGGAATAATCCGATCAGTATCAATATCACTCCCAACTAAAGGAATACCATTTCCTGAAATACTTTGAATTTTACTCATTGTTGAAGTTCCGTAATTTATGTTAAGAATTGACCCCACCCTAACCCGCCCCTTGGTAAGG
>DMPJ01000108.1 GCA_003456035.1 Planktothrix sp. UBA8402 | reverse complement strand
CAGCAAGTAGGGCATTTAATTGTTCAATATTATCTTCATATTCTGCTTCCAATAATCCTTGAATTAAGGTAATATAATCTTGAGGAGAATATTGATTGGATTGCTCATCGTCAGGGGATGGAGAGGATAACAGCATCATTAATTGTTCTGCTATTTTTAACAACCATTGGGCGGTTTGTTCCTGTCCGTTTTCCGTTAGGGTTTCTGCTACCATCTTCATCGTTAAGCATAACTCCAGATCCACTAATTCAGCATGGTCTTGGAGAATTGTTCCCTCCTCTCCGTTGGGACAATCAATTAATAGCTGAATTAAATTAACGTAAGCGGCGAGGCGTTCTTCGTTCATGGGATGCTCCTCTAGGTTAATAATATTGTAGCGTGTGTTAGGCAAATCAGAAACCCGGTTTCTGTTCGTGTTAGGTTAAGTTTTGAAAATGCGATCGCTTATTCTCCATTGATTAAATTTATTAATCTTCCTCCCATCCATCCTTAACAGCATCCCAAGCTAACCATCCTGCTTTTTGAGGATTTCCCCCTACATCCTCTAAAGAATTTAATGCTGATTTGACAATCTTTTCATCTTCTTGATTTTCAATCCGTTCAGCGATGACTTGTTTACGGACATCTCGATCCGATAAATCCCCTGATCCTTGTAATAAATGTTTAGGTGGATATCCTCCCATTCTTTCTAAAACCGTTTGAGGCGGTTGTAAATTTAACCAATGGTTTCTTAATAATCGTTTAATCAGTTCCTTACTATTGGTTTTTTCTTGAGAGAGAATTTCGGCTAAATATTTTTCAGATTCATCATCTAAATCTAAATTAATCGTTAACATCGGTTTAGTTATATGTAGAATTTATTATTTTAATTTTAGCGTATTGAATTTGATTTTGTCAACTTAAAAGTGTTAAATATTGCAAAAGACGGGGCGGGTTTACAAAGATTATTGGTTGGAATTATTAACCCTTGCCGAACCCGCNNGTGGTTTTTGTGGGTAATTTTATTTGTTGTGGGAATAGGAATTGCGATCGCACTCCAATAACTATAGCAATCCTAAATAAACAGTTAACAGCCAACTTCATGTTAATGTTAATTTCTATATTGTAGAAACTCAACACACAAACGCACAAAGGATCATGTCGGATACTCCATCGTCTCAACCTTCAGAAGCATCAACAACAGAAGCGAATTCAGATCGCGGCGCTAAAACCCGACAACTGTTAGGGATGAAAGGGGCGTCGTCGGGAGAAACATCTATCTGGAAAATTCGCCTCCAATTGATGAAACCGATCACCTGGATACCTTTAATTTGGGGGGTGGTTTGTGGTGCTGCTTCATCGGGACATTTTAGTTGGTCAGTGGAAGATGTGTTAAAAGTGGCGACCTGTATGTTAATGTCTGGGCCATTGATGACCGGATACACCCAGACCATGAATGATTTTTATGATCGGGAATTGGACGCCATTAATGAGCCCTATCGCCCCATCCCTTCCGGGGTGATTTCCATTCCCCAAGTTGTCACCCAAATTTTACTATTATTAGGCTTAGGAATTGGGATTTCCTACCTTTTAGATACTTGGGCGGGACATGAATTTCCCATAATTACGGTTTTATGTCTTGGTGGGGCGTTTGTCTCCTATATTTATTCTGCACCTCCCCTCAAACTCAAACAAAATGGCTGGTTGGGAAATTATGCACTAGGGGCGAGTTATATTGCGTTACCTTGGTGGGCGGGTCATGCGTTATTTGGAGAACTCACCCCGACCTTGATGGTGTTAACCCTATTTTATAGTTTAGCTGGGTTAGGAATTGCTATTGTTAATGACTTTAAAAGTGTGGAAGGCGATCGCCAATTGGGGTTACAATCCCTGCCAGTGATGTTTGGGATCACGACGGCGGCGTGGATTTGTGTTTTAATGATTGATATTTTCCAAGCGGGGATGGCGGTTTATTTAGTTAGTATCAAGCAAAACCTATATGCTACGGTGCTTTTACTGATGATTATTCCTCAAATTACCTTCCAAGATATGTATTTTTTACGCAATCCTGTAGAAAATGATGTTAAATATCAAGCAAGCGCCCAACCGTTTCTAGTTTTAGGAATGCTAGTTGTGGGTTTAGCTATAGGTCATGCGGCTATTGTAGGTTAATTTCCGACAAAACCGCCTGTTCCCTATCCAGGTGTGAAGCCGGGGATCAAGGAAAAAACCTTGATTTTTGGCGAGATCACCGATTCGACAGCTAACTATTCAGGAAAGTTGGCTCTACCCTGGGCTATCCTAACATAGACTGTCGAATCCTCAATTAAACCAACCATTTGTCCGAACCAATGGAAGAATCTCAATTACCATCCAGATCCAAAACGGACTCGTTAGAGTCAGAAACCCACCAGGAAAATACTTCTGGGGCGGTTTCAACTCAGCCCGTTTTGACATCCTCGGTGATGGCGACGGAACTAGAACCCGATATCGCTTCCTCTGAACCCCCTTCAGAGGTTGATCCGATCCCCCCTACAGCCCAAGTAGGAGAGGCTTGGTATCGTCGCTCTCTCCATCGACTGCAATCAGAATGGGTTAAACTACGTCAAGGTTTTACCTCTCGAAATCCTGTCGGGAAACCTTGGTATCGTCGTCCGAGGGTGTGGATCGGAATTGGGGTAATTAGTCTGGGCGGTGGAGCCTTGGGTTATGGAGCTTGGCAATGGTATCGGATTGATCAAAGTTTACCCCAAGTGTCGGTGAGCGGGATAGCCTCCTTTAATCGTGATGGTACAATTACGATTAAAGCCAATAACGGTGATATTTTAATGCAAACCGGGCCAGCAACTAGGGAGAAACTCCGCCTCAAACAAATTCCTGAAAAACTGGTGCAAGCTTTTATTTCCACTGAAGATATTCGTTTCTATGACCATGATGGGGTAGACTATCAAGGAATTGTTCGCGCCGTTGGCTCTAATGTATTAGCCGGGGGGGTTGTAGAAGGGGGAAGTACCATCACCCAACAGTTAGCTAGAATTGTTTATTTGAATCAGGAACATAGTCTGGTTCGGAAACTTAAAGAGGCAATGGTTTCTTGGAAAATTGAAGATCAAATTAGTAAAGATGATATCCTAGAACGCTATTTGAATTTAGTATATTTGGGTTCGGGTGCTTACGGGGTCGCGGATGCGGCTTCTGTTTATTTTAGTAAACCCGTGAACGAATTAACTTTGTCGGAAATGGCAATGTTAGCAGGTTTACCGCCAGCACCGAGTCAATATTCTCCCTTGGAAAATCCAGAAGATGCAAAAAAAAGGCGCAATATTGTTTTACAAAGAATGCAGGATGCTGGGGTAATTACCGCAGCCGAAGCGGTCGCAGCCATGCAAGAACCCCTAACCCTAAAACCAAGTCAACCCAAACGGTTATTAGTTAAAGCTCCCTATTTTTCTAGTTATGTGTTAAAAGAACTCCCCCAATATGTTTCTAAAGAAGTGATGGAAGCTGGTGGGTTAACAGNNCAAGAAGCAGCAGAAAAAACTATTAAAGATGCGGTGGAAATTGATGGTGCGGGTTCAAATTTTGGTCAAGCGGCTTTAGTTTCTATAGAACCAAAAACCGGAGAAGTTAAAGCCATGGTGGGAGGATATCAATATAAAGAAAGTGAATTTAATCGTGTTACTCAAGCTCAAAGACAACCGGGATCAACCTTTAAAGGATTAGTTTATGCGACAGCAATTGGGGCAGGTTTTTCCCCCTATGATAGTTATTTAGATGAACCCTATAAAGTTGATGGTTATCGTCCTAGAAATTATGGGAATAAGCATTCTGGGGGCTGGATGTCGATGTCCGATGCTTTGAGCCGATCTGTGAATGTAATTGCGGTTAAAGTGTTAGTAGATGTTGGGTTTGAACCAGCAATGAAACTGGCAAAAGATATGGGAATTAAATCACCATTAAAGCCAACTTATGCTATGGCATTAGGAGCCTATGAAGTTAATTTATTAGAATTAACAAATGCTTACGGAACCCTAGCCGATGAAGGCAGTTATATTCCGGCTCATGGAATTAGGCGCGTTTTAGACAAACAGGGAAATATTATTTATCAAGCTAAATTTAAACCCAAACAAGTGTTAGATAAAAACAGTGCCGCCATTACCACTTGGATGTTAGAAGGGGTGGTTAACGGCGGAACTGGAGGCCCGGCGGCCCTATCTGATCGACAGGTTGCTGGCAAAACTGGAACCTCGGAAGAAGCCAGGGATTTATGGTTTATTGGTTATATTCCCCAAGCAGTAACCGGAATTTGGTTAGGAAATGATAATAATGATCCGACTTGGGGAGCTAGTAGTAGTGCTGCCTATAGTTGGGGGGAATATATGCAGAAAGTTGTCGAGGGAATGCCTGTTCAGAAGTTTCCTAAATTGCCTGAATTAGAAGGACGTAAAGGCAGTATTAAAGCCAAAGCTCATCAACCTAATAGTATTGAAACCGGGGCAAAAGTTGCCATTGAAGATGGTGATCCTGGGGATCGGGCCCAAGCTGCTAATAACGATGGTAGTTACGCCACTAATTCCGAAAATTATGATAGTGGCTATTCAGAAAATAATAGCTACTCTGGTGACTCCTACAGTAATGGCGATGGATATTCCGCCGATGGATATTCCTCCGATGGGGGATATTCGGAAGGCTCCCATAATTATTAAACGGCTAAATTCTGTTAAACGCGCTAAAATTCAAGAGGATTTATTGCGATCGCTAGGTTAAGGAGAACCTTTATTCGTTATGGATGAACTCAAACCAATTTTACAAGAATTAACCCGTGAACCCATTGCCTTTTTCGGTGGGTTTGTCTCAGGTTTATTAAAATTAAGCCTCAACGATGATCCGATTAAAACTTGGATCGAGAAACAAGGAGGAACAACTGTATCGAGTGCTTCCGGCTGTAAAAATAATAACGGAAATTCTAGTGGCCCTCAATCAATTCAGATTGATTAATATTAGGGTTGACATACTCCCCCCGTTAATCTTCGATCTAACGGGGGATGCTTCAATTCGCATTTAACTTACGAGGGGGTTTGGGGGAGCTATAAGTCCCACACTGAATTTCACGCTCACAAAAAAACAACCACCAAATCAGTGTGGGTTACATGGACTCCCCCAAGTTAATTTTGTTCGGTCAATCCCGACAAAATTAACAATAATATGTTAAAGTATATCCAAGAGTTTTGAAAGCGACAATGTTTCAGGCATACAAATTCCGAGTCTATCCAAATACCGAACAGCAAATCGCCTTAGCCAAAAGCTTTGGTTGTTGCCGTTGGTATTGGAATTAT
>DMPJ01000401.1 GCA_003456035.1 Planktothrix sp. UBA8402 | reverse complement strand
GGTAAAAATTGAGGATCTAAGGTTTGTTCTAAGGTATAGGGACAGACTTCGGGAAAGATTTGTTCACCGATTTTTGTTTCTCGAATTGCCAAGGCTAATCCTAATTCATAAGCATCAGGTGAAATTTGATTCAAATAAAACTTTAAACTAGGACTATCTTGTAATAAAAATTTAATTTGTACTCGCTGTTCTCGAATTGTTCCTAACCCGCTATTGGTTCGTTTATCAGGTTGAAATTGCCATTTTAATAAATGCTCCAAGAGAATCCCTAATCTATTTCTCAGTTCTTGTCGTTCTTTTCGTCCCAAAGATTCTATTTCCTCAATTAAATTTAGATGATCTAACTGTTGCCATTGTTTGGTTTTAAGCAAATTAACTTGATTTTGAATCCAACCATAAAAATCGGTTTCATATAAATCCGTCATATTTCCTCCTTTATTTTGATGAATTGATCCCTTTAAATCGTTCTTTTGCTGTTGTAAATGCCTCTTTCATAACCGCTTGAATTTTTTTCGGATCAGGTTTTTTTCCTCCCATTAAATCCCCGAAATAAACACAAGCTCCTTCCCCTAATGCCCAAGTATAAGCAGCAGCCCAAGATGCAGCAATAACACTACCAAAACCGGGGATAAATTTAATCAATTCTNNAATTCTCGACCGATCATTTGGGCGAAAAACCCTCCGGCGATCGCACTAACTAAACCTCCAGCTTGAGAAATATTTAAGGTTTTACCATAGAGATTTCCTAATAACACCACCAGAGAAACTTGTACGGCTGTTAAGACAGGCATAGTGGCAAAAGGAAGGGGAACAGCCGCAACGGTTGCCGCCATAATACTAAAGGCTAAAATATAGCGTCTTCCCACATCTCGATAGATGTTTCCCAGTTGATGATCAACCTCTCCATTTAATAATTGATGAATGGTTCTGGCTTCGGCTTCAGGAAGCAAATCAGCTAAGGTATCCCGTAGAGATTCTAAGCCATAAAATACAGGATTATAACCATCTTCTTCCAGGGTAAAATCAATTAAAACCGCCTGATCATATAACCCTTTGAACGCTATTTTTAAGGCTTCAAAAGCCCTGTTAATATCCTCAAAATCAGGAGGATAAATGGGATGATTTTCGGTTTCGGGCGGATAAATTTCATGGAGGCAAGTAACCGCTAACAAACAGGGAATATTGGGATAGGTTTTGCGTAAACTTTCGGCAATAGTTCGGAGGGTATCGGTGGCAAAATCGTTGATTTTAACGGTTAAAATTAATACCCTAGCTCCTTGACTTTCTTTCTGCAAATCGCCGATTAATTCTGCAATTATGAGAGCAGTATTTTGGTTGATATCTCCTAAACCAACGGTATCTTTAAAAATCAGCAAAGGTAAATCATTAGACGGATAAGCATAACGTTCTGTATGTTGAGTATGGGGGCGAAATCCTTGACCAATAATTTCCGATGAAACCCCCGTTAATCCCCGAACAATTGAACTTTTTCCCGCTTGGGGTTTGCCAATTAATAAGGCTTCTGTGGTGGGAAGTTCTGCCCTAACTGTTTCTAAAATCTCTGCAATTTGGGTTTCATTAACATTAAACCATTGCCCAAAGGTTTTAGCAATTTGGTCAGTGGGGAATAGTCTTTTTAATTTTTGGGTTGTCCAACTCCAACCTGCTGTAATTCCATCCATCCAAGAGGAATTAACAGAGGTTGGTTGATTGGAGGTTTCGGACGCCGGGGAGGAGATTTCAGAATCAGGGGTTTCAGTCATAGGTCAGGTTTGATATTTTATAGATAAAGCTAATCGGTTTAATATTAATAGTATGCTAATGGTAGCGTACTTGTTTACAAGTAGTGTTAATGTTAAGGTAGCATAATTTAATTATACTCATGGTAACAAAGAATATCAGGGCCGTTACTTACGTTCCACCGGACTATCATAAAAAGCTCCGTCAGTACATGAAACGGCACAACTTAACTGAAAGTGCAGCTTTAGTTCAGATGATTAAACAGTTCTTTGATGGGGAACAACCTCAATTCAATTCTGAATTGAAAACTGAAGTCGAAGAAATTCTACAAGAGCAACTGAAACTGTTCAAAGAAGATATTGATCTTTTAAAAGATCAAATGTCTTTAATGCAGCAGTTATTAGACAAAAAAACCTCGGTTGAAACCACCCGTAGATCCTCAAGTTCTGTTAATAATAATCATCCCAGAAGTTTATTGAGGTTAACACCTAAAACCGAGGAAGAACTGACTTGTCGTTTAGGGGTAAATAGAGGAAATGTTGTCAAAGAATTCGACAAAGGTGCAGAACATTTTAGCCATTGGAGTCAACAAAAAGATCCCAGTGGTATTGGTTGGCACAGACGGGGCGATGGTTTGTACTATCCGGTTTAAATAATTACACCATAGTCGCATTTTCTTCTAATAACCTGCTACCACTAGGAATATTAAATTATGAGTTGTTTGAATGATTAGGGTGTAGCCAAAGTTTAAGGTTTGCACCCTGATCAACTAACCCTCGTAATTGCCTTAAAAGATTAATTTTCAGTCAAAATCTTTTGATTTTAGGTAACACCAAAACTGATTATTAATCCTCTATTTCTACCCAAACTGTAACCGCAGCAACAGCAATTAACATCTCATCATTTTTGTCTTGAAATTCTTCAATTGCCCGCCCCTGTACCACCATTCCCCCGGTTTCAATGATAATACTTTTCTGTCCAAATGGTAAAACTGCTAACACTTCTTCAGTTCTAACTTGTTCGGGATAGGGAACTGCAACTTGCACTTCTACAATCATTTGATTCGGATGATTTAACCCGGCAACTTCCCAAATTCCGGGTAAAGCATTATGGGCGATCGCATTTCTAACCGCCCTAGCTGCGGCGATGGTGGGTTCTTGTCCATGTTGATCCACGCCCATCCCCATTTCAATCACAAATCGTTTTTTAGCCATGATTTTTACCTATTATTTTTGACCCTATTTTANNGCTAGGGTGGGGTTCTATATTTTGATCACAAATCATTTAAGATTGCTATAGTATACTAGAATAATACTGATTTAATGGCATGGGCAATAGTAATTTATTTTTAGAGTATTCTAATGACTAATGGCTTGATTTGTATATTCAGAATCATCCCCCTCAGAGATAGTTTCTAAACACTCAACATCCACGTTCATTTGAGTCATTTCTACATCCCCAAAAATCGTAGCAAAGGCAGTATCCGCCGCATCCCGTCCGGTTCCAATTCTAATTAATCCATTCCGGGGAGCTAAACGGGTCGCATCAAATAAATACCAGCGATCGCCTAAATATACCTCAAAATAAGCGTGAAAATCAGGGGGTTGCAGTTTATAAGCATAACCCGATGCAAACCTAGCCGGAATATTTAAAGCCCGACAAAAGGCAATTCCTAAATGGGCAAAATCTCGACAAACTCCCGCTCTTTCTGTCACCGTATCAAAGGCAGAAGTATGTTGATCGCTACTCCCAGATAAATACATTACGTTATCATAAATCCAATTACAAATTGCCGTAATTCGGGAATAATCGGGCAGTAAATAGCCAAATTCCGATTGAGCTAATCGCATTAATCGATCCGATTGACAATAGCGACTTGGATAAATATATTGTAACATTTCCAAGGGAATTTGAGCAATAGGAACTTCATTAATTGTTGTCGGATTTTTTTCTTCATAAATCACATCAACAATGGCTTGATAAGACAGGCGTAATTTTCCCGAAGGCACATTAATCCTCAGATAACGATTACCTAAAACCGGATTAACATATTCCTCAAAATGGATATTTGGTTCTAATTGTAGATGTTCTTCTAATATCCGTTGATTGCGAGTTTTAGCAACATTGATATTAAAAATAAACGTGCTATAATCCCTGACTTCATACTCTAATTGACAACCAACTTTAAATTTCATATTTCCCTCCGTGATGGCGATTTATCCCGCATTCCTAACTAACTTTAATTTATATCTATATAAAGCCACTGGATGACCACTTGCCGTAAAGAAATTTGGATCTTTAGGAGATAAGTAAACCGCCGTAACTTGATCTGCCTCAATCAATTTAACTTCAGATTTTGATCCTATGTGATCAAATTTTGCTTGGTAAGCAGTGGTTGTTTCTACCTCATTCAAATAGATTTGAGATGAACTTTCAAACAATTGTTGACTGATTTCTGTAGCAATAAATTGATCATCACTAGGAATTTCACTACTCCGACCCGTTACTGTTGAAGTTAATTGTAAATTTCCAGGTAAAACCGTAAGTTGACGATTGGTATTAGTGGGATCAACCTTAACAGATAAAATTCCATTTTCCCCTAAAGTTGCTCTACCAATATTAAACCCATTAAAAGCGCGATCGCCCACTATCTTAGGATAGATTTTACCATCTTTTTCTGGCTCTGAACCCGGTTGAGGAAAAAACAAACTTAAGGGAAAAATCTGTAACTTTGGTGACGATTCAACCGTTTTAAATCTCACCTGAAACTGAATCGGTTTATGTAGAGTTTCAGAACTATTTTTAAACCCAGGAGTTTTAATTTTAGGAGCAAGAGGAGCAATTCTATCAACTAATGTACTCGTAACATTCCATTCTCCCTCCATCCATTCAGGATAATATAAATCTTCCCTCACTGCTTGCACCATCGGTTTATGATTCCAGTTAGGAAACGCTGATAAACGGTCTGTTAACTGTCCCGCTTGAGCTTCAGTTTCCCCAATAATTAAACCAACAATTAAACCAACAATTAGAATTAATTTTTTCATTTTTTTTTTGAAATTATATAGAAGGCTATCTTGCTATAGGGAAATATAATTTGTCGGGGCGAGGTTTCCTCGCCCAAAACCATAGCCGTTTTCAAACATCCCAAAATTTAGATGATAAACCCTATAAACTTTCCAGAGGAATCGGTTCCCAAACTTCCCCATATTGTTCTTTTAAACCCTGCCAATTTTCCACCTGTCCTGGCTCATATTCTCCGGGTTTTCCCCATTGTAAAAAAGCACTTAACGCCACTTCATTTTGTTCATTTAGGAAGCGAATGGCATAGGTAGTAAAATTGCCCCGTTTAGCTTCTCCAGTTTCAAATTTCACCTGTTTAATATGATCCATATTCAGATGAAATTCAAAACCTTCGTTGTGCATATTCGCATATTTTCCCTTGGGTAATTCTGCATAAAATAGCTTTTCAATCTTTCCCCGTGCTTCTAATACAGCCGAACTACTGGTAACAATTAACCGTAAAGTTCCTAAACTTTCACAATCTTCTAAAAACGCTTTGAGATTACTCATGGTTCAAGTTCCCAATTTCATTAATTTTTAAGACTTAATTTTACTAGATTTTTAGGAACTTTAGCTTAAATCTTTCTGAGATATATTTTTACTTAGGCTTTTCATGCTTTTCATAAGCCGCCACAATGCGCTGGACTAATGAATGGCGCACCACATCCGCTTGAGAAAATTCACAAAAGGCAATTCCCTCAACATTTTTTAATATTTTTAAAGCCATTGTTAACCCCGATATTTGATTGGGTAATAAATCCGTTTGGGTAATATCTCCGGTCACTACCATTCGAGAACCAAACCCTAAGCGAGTTAATACCATTTTCATCTGACCCGGAGTAGTATTTTGGGCTTCATCTAAAATCACAAAGGAATTGTTTAACGTCCGACCCCGCATATAAGCAATGGGAGCCACTTCAATTACCCCGCGCTCCATTAAATTTGCCGTTTTTTCCGGGTCAATTAATTCATACAGCGCATCATATAATGGTCGTAAATAGGGATTAACTTTTTGTTGTAAATCCCCAGGTAAAAATCCTAATCTTTCCCCAGCTTCCACCGCCGGGCGAGTTAAAATTAACCGTTCATATTGATCAGATAATAAGGCTTGTAACGCTAAAATTGCGGCTAAATATGTCTTTCCTGTTCCCGCCGGGCCAATACAAAATACTAAATCATTAGTACGCATCGCCTGGATATATTGACGTTGACGAAAGGTTTTTGCCCGAATTTCTATTCCTCGCCTGGTTTTTGCTAAAACATCACGCTGAATATCTTTAAAAACATCCTCTTGATTAGTATTAATTGCATGACGCGCCGTCAGAATATCCACAGAACTAATTGGTTTTCCATCTTTCCATAACTCGTTCAAAGATGCAACTAATTTTTGACACAATTGAATCTGACTAGCGGTGCCACTGATTAGCAATTCTTGTCCTCGCATTACCAATTCAGCGCCCGTTTGTTGAGATAGAATTTTAAGATTATCTTCTTGATAGCCAGAAAGCGCCATTGCACTTTCCATACTTGGTAACTGAAGGGTGAATCGCTCAGTCATTAGATATTACAA
>DMPJ01000470.1:225-5873 GCA_003456035.1 Planktothrix sp. UBA8402 | reverse complement strand
CCCCCCTTGCTAAGGGTGGGAAGTTTTGCGGGATTTAAAATACCTTTGATATTGGCTTTAGTTTGGGGAATTGGCTATTACGGAATCGCCTTATTTTGGATTACGGGAATTCATCCGATGACTTGGCTAGGAGTTCCTTGGTTAGCTAGTTTAGCCATTACTGCATTTTGTTGGAGTTTTCTAACTCTTTGGGGAAGTGCTTTAGTGATTATTTGGACGGGATTATTTGTAGTTTTATCGACTCAACTTGCTCAAAGATTCTCTAAGATTTCCCTAGCATTAACCAGGGTTTTAATCGCAACGGCGTTATGGTGTGGGTTAGAATCTTTGTGGAGTTCTAGTAGTTTGTGGTGGTCTTCTTTATCCTATACCCAAAGTTTCGGAAATTTAATTATTTTACATTTAGGTCAAATTTCTGGCCCCACAACAATTACCGCTACCTTATTAATTGTGAATGGGTTAATTGCAGAAGGATTGATTTTGAATCGGGATAAATTCTATCATCATACTCCAAGTCAAAAATCCTATTTATTATTGATTTTAGCTTTATTATTTTTTATAGTTACTCATGGATTTGGGTTGATTTTATATAGTATTCCTTTACAAAAAAATCCAGAACAGGCGTTAAAAGTAGGGATTATTCAAGGGAATATTGCCAATGAAGTTAAATTAGATTATTCAGGATTTTTGCAAGCCTTAAATGGTTATACAACTGGATATGTGACNNGTGGTATTAACCCCAGAAACAGCCCTACCTTTTTTCTGGACTAATTCTAATCAAAGACAAAATAGTTCCTTTTATCAAGCTATTTTAGAGAAAAAAGTTCCGGCTATTGTGGGAGGTTTTGCCTTGAAAGAAGGCGGATATACTAATAGTTTATTTTCTATGGATGGAGAAGGAAATATTATCGGTCAATATGATAAAGTTAATTTAGTTCCTTTAGGGGAATTTATCCCCTTTAGTGAAATTTTAGGCAAATTTATTAGAAAATTATCGCCCTTAGAAGCCACATTAATTCATGGTCAACCCGGTCAACAATTCCAGACTACTTTCGGTAAAGTAACAGTAGGAATTTGTTATGATTCAGCATTTGCAGAACATTTTCGCCGTCAAACTGCTAAAGGCGGAGAATTTCTGATTACGGCGTCTAATGATGCTTACTATTCTTCCACAATTTTAGCTCAACATCATGCCCTAGATGTGATGCGAGCTATTGAAAATCATCGTTGGACAATTCGGGCTACAAATACAGGATATTCGGGCTTTATTGACCCCCACGGCAGGACTCAGTGGATTTCAAATCAGAATATTTATCAACTTTATGCTGATACAATTTATCGTGATTATACTCAAACCTTTTATGTCCGTTGGGGAGATTGGCTAATGCCTGTATTATTAATTGCCGGGATAACCTTATTGTTATTTAAAAATGAATAATCAGGGAGTACCTTTGTTATCACCTCCCTGTTAGAGTTTATAAAGGCGAACACTGAGGGGGTAACACACCAGTAGGCTGTGGTATTCCGTTGGGAGGATTGACGACTAATTCTATTACCCCGTCAGCCCTGACTATCCATCCCTGAGCTTCCCGAATTTGGGGGTTAGGGGTTTGTGTAAATCCCCCCGGTAGAGACGTTGCATGCAACGTCTCTACCGGGGATGTTGTTGCCTGGGATGGGGTCGCGAGTTCAACCAGATTAATCCAATTCAGCAGCGTCGGTTGAGAAGTTAAAGCATCATTGGGACTCGGAGGTAAACCGCCCCGTCCGGTAATCACAAATTGATTGTTTTGATTTCCCGAACATCGAGCCGCAATTAGGGTTGTGGGGTCAACTAAATTGGTCGGTAACTCCACTAACCCGGCACTGGGGTCAACTTCTGGACTGCTAATTTCCACCGCCCCGCTAAATTCCGCCCCTAATTCACTGGTGGCGGTAATATCACTTTGGGGAGTTTGAAATTCTCGAAACTGCGTTCCAAACACAGCTTGAGCATTAATTCTTACTTGCCCTCCTTTTCCCGCCTCAGCATTAGCCGTAATATCACTGTTTTCTAAGGCAACTAAATTAGAAGCACCCAGGGTAATATTTCCTCCATCGGCGTTTCCCGCATTAGTTGTAATTTGGCTATCCCGTCGGAGTTCTACTGTTCTCGCCTGTAACCGAATATTTCCTCCAGTTCCGGCTACTGTGGCGGCGCTTATCGTTCCTTCGTTATCTAACAAAACCGTATCCGCTTGAATTTCTAAGTTACCCGCCGCCCCTTGATTAGTTCCCCTCACCCCAATTTCCGCCCCATTTCGCACCGTTAACCGAGCCGTATTAATCCGCAAATCCCCGGCACTTCCGGCTCCACTGGTATTAGACTCAATGGCACTGGGAACAATACCATCGCCAACTGTCCCGAAGGAAACGGATTCAACGGATTTGTCAATATTGGTGGCAAATCCAACCACATCAATGGATTCCGAGGCATTTAAGGTTAAATTTCCCGCCGCCCCTTCCCCTCCGGTAGCCGCCGAAATTTGGGCGCCATCTTGGACAACCAAGCGTTGAGTATTCACAGTTAAATCCCCTGCGGGTGCTGTGCCTTTTTTTCCCTCGACGGTTAAAAGGGAAGATGACGTTAATAACCCACTCAAAAACTCTCCATCCTCCGACACTCCCCGCAGTTGTACGGACTCGGCATTCACCGTTAAATTACCTCCTTTTCCTGCCCCCGCAGCCGAGGCGGAAACTTGCATCCCCTCCGCAACGGTCAGTTCACGGCTATTAATAGTGATATCCCCCGCGCCTCCGGTTCCCAAGGTGGCCGAAAACAATCCCCCCGGCGAGGCGACGCCCGATTTCACTCCCCGCAATTCTACGGTATCAGCATTCACCGTAATATTCCCCCCTTTGCCTTCTCCTGAAAGTCCGGGACTGGTGATGATATATCCATCTTGGAGGACGCGCAATTGGGGAGTAAAAATATTAATATCTCCAGCATTTCCAGTACCAATAGTTCCGGTGACCACCAGGGAACCGTAAGTAATATCAACGGATTTCGAGGCTAATAGGGTAATATTTCCCCCCGACCCACTCCCCAAGGTGGGCGTTAAAATTGTCGCCCCATTCATTATCTGGAGTTGTGGGGTTTCCAGGGTAACGTTTCCCGATGCTCCTTTACCAACACTGACACTAAAAATACCGTCAAAAAGATTAGAAGGACTAAACTTTTCTGATAATAATTGTTCGATGAATGTTAGGGGCTGAGTTCCGACTAAATCAATCGAGTTTTTAGCATTAATATTAATATTTCCGGCATTTCCTCTGCCAATAGTTGAGGAGGAGATAAAGGCACGATTATCTAATTGGAATTGTTCGGCCTGAATTTGAATGCCGCCACCATTAAGGGTATCTAAGGTATTAGAAATAATCCGTGAACTATCTGTTAAGGAAACCGTTCCTCCTTGGATTGTAATTAATCCGCCTCCGGCTCCACTGGTATCAATTTGACTTTGACGTAATAATCTAATTGAGCCAAATTGAAGATTAGGAGAATTGAATTGTTCCGGTTGGGGTTGCAAAGACCAAGTACCATTTTTTAGGGATGCTAATTCTATTTTACCACTAAAAGCAGTAAGATTCCCTTGATTTAAAATCACATCTCCACCAATTAAACTAATATTTTGACCAGGTTGTACTTGTAATCCGGTATTGGCACTTTTCCCATCAATTCCTATTCCTAAACCTTGGGATTGATTTGTAATAGCACCTGGTTGATTTCCCATTTGTAACCCGATAGGAACGTTAATGGTTAATAGGGGCGGTGCTTGGGGATTAGTGGCACTAAATTCACCACCATTGTCAAAAATAATACTATTAGCGGTACTAGCAGTAAAGGAACCCCCAATATTTAGTTGAGCGTTAGGGCCAAATAATATTCCATTGGGATTAATTAAGAATAAATTTGCTGTCCCATTAGCTTGAATTAAACCTTGTAAATTAGAAATATTATTGCCCGTGACGCGACTAATAATATTTTTAATATCGACGGAGTTATTGAAAAAAGCAGCAATACCTTCGGGGACAGAAAAGTCTTTGAAACTATGAAATAAATTGCTCCCATTTTGGGTTCCCTCCTCAATTTTAATGATATTACCATTGGGGGTAATAATAGTATTTTGAGGTAAGGTTTGGTCGGGTATAATTTGGGCGTTAACTTTTGAAGTATTCCAACTATTTATTAAAGGAAATACTAACAAAATTAATGTTATTTTTGACAAAAAATTACTATTTTTAAGCAAGTATTGGCCAGGGTAAAATTTCATGTCTGATTCCTTTTGTTTAGGTTTGCAAATTATCAAAAATCAAGTATTTGTTGTTAATCAATTTCCCTGATTTACAATATGAACTGGTTTTTTATATAGATTCTTTTGCATTGGCATTTCCTGAGTAATGGGAATTTCAATAATAAATTCTGTTCCTTTCCCTGGGGTAGAAATACATTGTAAACTACCTTTATGTTTTTCCACCACAATATTTTTACTAATAGATAAACCAATCCCTGTCCCCTTCCCTACGGGTTTTGTGGTAAAAAAAGGTTCAAATAGATGGGTTAAAATTTCCTCTGCCATTCCTCCGGCATTATCACTAATTTTAATCGTCACATTGTGATCATTAATGATATCTGTTTTAATCAAAATTTGACCGGGATTAACTTGTAATTCTTCGATATTTTTTCGTTGATTATTTTCCTCAATTGCATCAATAGCATTTGCTAAGATATTCATAAAAACCTGATTCATTTCGCCTCCATAACATTCAATTAAAGGTAAAGAAGAACTATATTCTCTAACCACATTAATAGCAGGATGATCTTGTTTTCGTTTGCAGCGATTTTGTAAAATCATTAAGGTACTATCAATTCCTTCGTGAAGGTTAATCGCTTTCATTTTAGAGTCATCCTGACGGGCAAAACTGCGTAAACTTAGAACAATTTCTCGAATTCTTTCTGCACCCACTTGCATGGATTCTAACATTTTTGGTAAATCTTCCAAAATAAAGTTTAATTCCACCGCTTCAACCTCCTGTTGAATCACCGGATGGGGATTAGAATAATACTTTTGATAAAGTTCAAAAATCTTTAAAATATTGTCGGTATATTCCTGAACATAAGCTAAATTACCATAAATAAAATTAACCGGGTTANNTTGATTTCATGGGCAATTCCCGCTAACATTTGCCCGAGAATTGACATTTTTTCGTTATTAACTAATTGATTTTGAATCATCTTGAGTTGCTTTAAAGATTGTTCCAAATTCATCTTATTATTTTCTGATTCCGCCATGGATTCTTTTAATTTTTGAGCAGAGGATTCAACTTCTATTTCTAATTTATGATTAATGGTTTCAAGCTGCAATTTTTCCTGTCTTTCTGTTTCTAATTCCCGTTGTAATAAATTATAGCTTTGCCGAACTTTCTTTCGAGTTTCCGCCATTCTCAAATAGTTGTTAACTTTCAGTAAAAATTCCTCTGTTTCTAAACAAGTAAATAGATAATCTATCACTCCCAAACTCAACCCGGTTTTGATAGTCTCTTGATTTTGAGGATTTGTAATCAAAACAATGGGAATATTTAGACCAGAATTCTGCAAATGTTGACAC
>DMPJ01000470.1:0-188 GCA_003456035.1 Planktothrix sp. UBA8402 | reverse complement strand
GACCCATAATAAATTAACCGATTTTTGACTGAATAAATCCACTAGAATATGCAGGTCAATTGAATGATTATCAATTATTAAAATAGTCGTTAATTCGGACTCACTAATCATTTATTCTTCCTCAATAAATAGGCAAAATTTACTATTGATTGCCTTTGACAAATTTCTTAAACATGGAATTGGACAAC
>DMPJ01000421.1 GCA_003456035.1 Planktothrix sp. UBA8402 | reverse complement strand
CTTTTATAACAGTTTACTCAATATTATTATAGCGGATTTTATTAAATTAGGATAGGGTATAAGCGATCGCTCAGAAACCCGGTTTCTTGAAGAAACCCGGTTTTTTACCATTTTTTTCGGGGGACTATCACCTAAAATGTCCTGTACAGCCTATAATTGCCTGATATGAAGCAGCAATCAACTGTCCAGACTATAGCAGTCGCAACCCCACATTTGCCCTCTAATGGGGAAAAAGATTTAGAAATCCCTAACAAAGTGATAGATAGGTCAAGATAGGTTACGCTTGAGAGGCTATCAAATACAACTTGGCAAGATAGCATAGAAAAGTAAGTTTAAAGGCTGCTGAAATTCAACCTTTAGAGAGATGACGGGTGTAATATATTATGGGGCAAAAGCTCAGACAATTAAGGGATCTAAAGCGGGAAGTGGCAATTGCTATAGCGGGTTTGATAGCATTGGGACTTACCGTTTATCTTGCTAACAGTTTTTCAATACTTACGGGATTTATGCCTATTATTTCCTGGTTTTTAGCTATATTAGCTTTTGTAATTGCGTTGTTTTTTTATCGCAATTTTCAACAATTAAGACGAGAAAAATCAAATTTAGAGGTGTTACTAAAAACCACAAAAGAAACGTTTAAATCAGAAAAAGCTGCTCTGGAAAAACAACTGAAAACAACAGTTGAAAAATATAGCCATATTGAATCAAACAATAAGGTTTTGCAGGAGATGAATCATCGAAAAGATGAGTTTCTTAGGCAAACATCCCATGAGTTAAGAACACCGATGAATGGGATTATTGGTTCTTTACAACTCTTGTTAGATGATTTATGTGATGACCGGGATGAAGAACTAGAGCTTTTAAAACAAGCTCACGATTCTTCTCTACATTTATTAACCTTAATTAATCAAGTTTTAGACCTAGCTCGAATTGAAGCAGGTCGAGTTTCTTTTGATATTAAAACAATTGATTTGCAAGCCTGTTTAACGGCTGCTATTTACCTACAATTTTCTAATATTCGTCAAAAAGGATTAAGACTTGATAAACAAGACTATTCTCACCGAATTAAGGTTAAAGCAGACCCGACAAAACTTAAGCAAATTTTTATCAATATTATTGGGAATGCGATTAAATTTACAGACCGAGGTAGTATTTCAATTAGCACAGAAATTCGCTCCCTTCCTAATCCTCAAACTCAAGAAAGCGAGGAAATGGCCGTAATTACAATTAAAGATACGGGAATCGGGATTTCACCTCAAATCCAAGATAAACTATTTCAACCTTTTGTTGTTGAAGATGAATCCCAAGTCCAAGCATTAGGAAGTACGGGATTAGGATTAGCAATTTCCAGAAATTTAGTTGAAATGATGGGAGGTAGAATTCAATTAGTCAGTCCTGGAAAAAATCAAGGGACTATCGTTGAAATCTTTTTACCATTAAGTGATGGAGAAACCAGTAATTCCGATTTAATCTAATAAACTAACCTAAAGAAGTCGGAAAAAACAGGAAGGAAGATGTTAATNNTTAATAACTGTTGCGGTTGAATATTTTCTAAAAAGCCAATAATTTGACCTGTAGCTTGAACTTCAATTAAGGTTCCACCACCGAGGGTACGTTCAATACTAGGAAATAATCCTCGCACTGCTTCCGGGGGAATTGAGGTTAAATTCAACTGGGCAAAAGCAGGAACTCCACTAACAATAATTACATCTTCTCCCGGGGTAAAATCCGTAATTATATCTGCATTTGTAGGAATAAAATCGGATAAAGCACCTGTATTCTCGGAAGGAAAAGCCCGAATAGAAAAGTGATCAAATCCAAATCCTCCGGTTAACTGATTTATCCCTTTATCCCCGGCAAGGTAATCATTTCCCCCCGAACCCAAAAGGGTATCATTTTCCTGTCCTCCATAAACAGAATCATCCTCATTTCCGCCATTAATATAATCCGCACCTAAATTTCCTTGGATAATATCATTGCCATTTAAACTAATTAATGAATCGTTTCCTTTCCCCCCAAATAAACTATCATCTCCAGCACCTCCCGATAGAGTATCCTGCTCCTCTAAACCATAAATTGCAAAGTTAAACGGGGCTAGAAACGGAGATACTTCAATATAATCGGGGCCAGTTGTGCCAATATATTCACCCTTTCTATTGACATCTTTATTGGTAATTGTGATAATATTAACTCCCACTAAGGAGGTTGTAGTAACTGTAGACATTCCTACAGGTTGGGGGACAGATGGGGATGAAAAATTCGGCTGCATAGTCATAAGATAAAAATTTTTAATGATTTACTCTTAAATTCTGCCCATAACAGTTAAGATTTAAGGAATAGTCGGGACTCGTGTTTGCAAATGAATCAAGAATCCACGCTCAATCAGCTTAAATCCTCCCTTCGGGATGGTCAACTGCCTTCTAGTTATGGTGTCTACTTCAAGAATACGCTAGTTGCGTTGTGTCATGCACTCGAAGATCACATTTTGCAAAATAGTGATGCGACAACAGATCAACAACCTCTAGTGTTAGTAACATTTCAGGAGGGAAAATGGTATCTTCAAGAAGCCGATAGATATTTTGATATCGCTCAATCTTGTCGCCATGTTGTGATTAGTGCCGTTGCGGATAGTGGATTTTTAACCCATCGCACCGGACAATTAGAGAATGTTTCTTTAATTAATTTAGACCGTTCTGATAGTTTAGTTATGGAGTGGAACTTAATCATTTTAGCTCCTACTTATACGACAATGGTATTNNCTCCTACTTATACGACAATGCTATTGTGCCATGAATTGATGGCAGATGAATATGCCCATCATAGTAAACCCACGATTGATACCGAACGAAAATTTTATGGATTATGGACATTTGATCAAAAGTTAGTTCGTAAAGCGGCTGAAATTTTAATTGAGCGGTTTCGACCCTATAATCCTGAATTAGCTGATAGTTTATTGGCAAAACATCAGCAAATTGTAGCTACACCTTATCACCAGGTTCCTGATTTAACCAGCGTGGTTTCTCGGATTGTAAGTTATTTACAATCTTCTCAACAAGAATTAATTACTGTTAACCGCCAAACCCGGGAATTATGGGAATTAGAAGGGCAAGCAAAACGAGTCAGTCGGAATATTAGTGGCAATAAATTACAAGCATTTTTAAGAATGGCACAACGGGTTGATGAACGGGATCAAGATAACCCCTGTGCTTCCTTACAAGTGGCGGCTTTATCGGAAACCATTGGTCAAATTTTAGATCTGCCAACGGTGACTTTAAGACGCTTGCGGTTAGCGGGATTATTATATAGAATTGGGTTAGCATCAGCACCCGATGAGGTGTTTAATCAAACACCGGAAGAAATGGATGATGCCACGAAAAGGTTTTGGTCAGAACGGACATTAATTGGGGCAAGATTATTAGAATCTATGCCAGAATTATCGGAAGTTCGGGATGTCGTTTATCACTATTTAGAACATTGGGACGGCACTGGCAAACCCGATGGATTAAAAGCAGAAGAAATTGATATTAAATCCCGTATTTTAGCAGTTGTGGCTTATTTTCAAGCCTTTACTCAACCCCGAGGTAAACGCCCGGCCTTGGGTTTAACAGAAGCGTTAGAAAAATGTCAGGATTTGAGTGGAACTCGGTTTGATCCCACCTTAGTTGAATCCTTGAAAACCGTTGTAAAATTAACGGAAATTGGCTTAATGCAGTTACCTGAGCAACCGAGTCAATTACCAAATGTGTGGTTAGAGGAGGAGTTAAATCCTCAATCTAAACCGCAAAAAGAATCTAAAATTTAAGTTGTTTAAATCATCACTAATTATGACTATGACTCGCACCCTATCTGTTGATTTTAATGCCCTTAAACAAGGAATGATTAAAGACCTAACTAATATTAATTTATCCGGTATTGATCTATCCGGTGCTAATTTAGCTCAGGTGAATTTATCTGGAGCTAACTTATCTGGAGCTAATTTATCCGGGGCAAATTTACAAGGAGCGCAACTTCGAGCTAACTTAAGAGGCACCGATTTATCCGGTGCAAATTTGCAAGGGGCTGACTTGAGAAATGCCGATTTAAGAGGAGCAATTCTATTCAATGCCGAGGTTAAAGAAGCTAGTTTTGCCGGGGCTTTTTTAACCGGAGCCACCTGTGGAAATTTGGATTTGAGTGGAATTGATTTAAGGGGCGCTGATTTACGCGGGGTGAATTTATCCCAAGGAATTTTATATCAAGCAGATTTAAGAAATACTAATTTATCCGGTGCAGATTTATCTCAAGCTGATTTAGAAGAAGCTAATTTATCCGGCGCAGTTCTCCGAGGAACTAATTTAGAACGGGCTAATTTATTGTGCGCTATTTTTGAACAAACATTATTTTTAGGTGTTATTTTAGATGGCGCTTGTATTCAAGGAACAGATTTAGGGAATTGTTGAAGGTTGCACAGAATGAAAGAAGATGGGTATAGAGTGTGGTGAATTTGTTTTATAAATTAGCTTATAATTAGCTATGATAGAGTTTAATTAATCAGTGAAAGTGAGGTAATCACGATGATATTTCAAGACCTGATTGAGTCAATTGAGGCATTATCATTTGAGGAACAGGATTATTTATGGGAGTTGATTCGTAAGCGACGAATTGAACAGCGACGAGGAGAAATATTGGCGAATGCTGAGGAGGTAAAATTAGCGTTTCGGGAAGGGAAAGCCAAGCAAGGAACGGTTGATAATCTGATGGCTGATTTATTAGAGGATGAGGATGAAACTGGTCTGGAGTAATGGGTTTAAGCGAGGAGTTAAAAAGCTGATCAAGAAGAATCCGCAGTTACAGCAAAAAATTATTGATGTTTTAAAAATTCTGGCTGGTGATCCGTTTACTTCTTCTTTAAAGTCTCATAAATTAACCGGGAATTTGGATAGGTTATGGGCTTGTTGGGTGACTTATGATTGCCGGATTATTTTTGAATTTTCCGAAGATCAGGAATTAGCAGAAAGG
>DMPJ01000165.1:4548-5304 GCA_003456035.1 Planktothrix sp. UBA8402 | reverse complement strand
AATCATCCAAAAAATTGCTCCTGAGATGATAATTGGTAGCCCCCCATGTCAAGATTTTTCTAGTGCTGGAAAACTTAATATAAATGGTAGTAGAGCTAATTTAACTTATAACTTTGCTAATATTGTTTGTGCGATTAGACCTAAATGGTTTGTCATGGAAAATGTGCCAAGAATAACTAAAAGTCCGATTCTGACGCAAATATCTGAGCAGTTTTTGAGCAATGGTTATGGTCTGTCTGCAATTGTTTTAAATGCGTCTTTTTGTCATACACCCCAATCGAGATCTCGTTTTTTTCTGATTGGTGAACTTGGGGNNAAAACAGAATGCTTTGGTAGATTTATTGAAGTTGGGTTTATCAAAAAAACCAATGACAATTAGGGATTATCTTGGGGATAGATTGAATCTCCAATATTATTATAGACATCCCAGAAGCTACGCTCGACGAGGGATATTTTCTATTGATGAACCCAGTCCAACTATCAGAGGTGTCAACCGTCCGATACCACCCAACTATAAACTGCATAGTGGTGATCCCCAAGATATTGATCTTAGCACAATCAGACCTTTATCAACAATAGAACGGAGTTATATTCAAACCTTCCCCGATTCATTTAAGTTTTGGGGAACAAAAACCAATTTAGAACAAATGATTGGAAATTCTGTCCCCGTTAATTTAGCTTTCTTTGTAGCATCTAATATTTTAAAATTGACACAATTATAGCAGTCGCCATATCTATTAGGACATTCTTGAAAGC
>DMPJ01000165.1:0-4540 GCA_003456035.1 Planktothrix sp. UBA8402 | reverse complement strand
GTAAGTATTTACCTATTGCCCATTAATAGGGAATGGGGAATGGGCGGTCTTGCAATGGAAATCTCAACCTATAGCGAGATTGCCTATTCCCTATTGCCTCTTGCTATATAACATCAAATCGCATCTTGAGGGGTAACAAATTTACTCACCTGATTGAGCAAATCCAACTTACCAAATAATAACAGATTATCCCCGGCTTGAATATCTGTTTTAAGATCAGGAAAACGGATATATTTCCTTTGACGTCGTATTCCTTGAATTACAGTTCCAAACCGTTCCTGTAAATTAATTTCTTCGAGTTTCTTCCCAGCAAAATCGCTATTTTTCGGAACTAATACCCAAAGACAAGCATCGCCCTCCTTGGGCAATATCACCTTTTGTGTAGCTAGATAATCAAAAGATTCAAAGTCATTAGGTGTTCCCACTAGCAACAATTTATCCCCGGTTTCAATCATCGTTTTAGCATCGGGATAATCAATTTTTTCGCCACTAAAACGCTTAATTTCGATAATACTAACCCCGGTCAAACTACGAACATGGGCTTTTTCTATACTCATACCAACTAGAGTAGAATTAGTCGGTAAAGTATACCATTTATTATCCATTGTACTAACAGCTTCTTCTAATTCCCTGGATATTTCTTCTGGAGAACGTTCAGGTTGTAGTTGCAGATATTGAGATTCTCTGATTTTTTGAATGTCTGCTTCAATGGTAACTCTTGGTAATCCTAATACCCTAAATAAATGGCTAGAAAGTTCCAGACTAGCCTCAAATTCTGGTTGGATAACTTCTTTCGCACCGAGTTGATATAACATTCCAATATCTTCCATTTCATTAGCGCGAACTACCATATCTAATTCTGGGTTTAGTTGTAACGCTCTTTTGACGCATAATCTTGAACTCATCGGATCTGGTAAGGCGATGGCCATGCCTTTTGCTGCCCCCACTTCAGCTTTTTCAAGAAGCAATAAACTAGAAGCATTCCCATATAAATAGGGAATTTTTTTGTCTCGTAATTTTTTAATTTTTTCTTCGGACTGCTCAATAACTAACACTTGATGACCTTGACTTACCAATAGTTTAACAACATTTTTTCCCACTCGTCCGTAACCACAAACAATGATATGATCATGAAGTAGTAAATCCTCGGAATCTTTTATGGGTGTATCGAATTTTGTTAACCATTTTTCCAATGCTGGTAAAGATTCAGCCTTAGATAATAGAATCGGTAAAAATCGGAAAACAAACGGTGTAACAATCAATGTCATCGCTGTAGTTCCCAAAACTGACATATAAAGTTCTTTGGAAATTAATCCAAAATGAGTACCTTGTTCTGCGAGGACAAAGGAAAATTCTCCGATTTGAGCTAATCCTAATCCGGCGATAATTGCGGTTTTGAGAGGATAGCGAAATAGCAGGACTAAGGGGGTAATAATTAAGAATTTACCTACTAATACTAAGGAAACTAATCCTAAAATTAAGGGTAAATTATTCCAGAGGAAAGTAGGATCAATTAAGATCCCAATTGATACAAAAAACGCCGCCGCACAAATATCTCGTAAGGGTTCAACATAGTCAAGGGTTTGGTCTGAATATTCAACTTCAGAAATCATTAACCCCGCCACAAAAGCACCCATTTCTGTTGATAGTCCGATTTTACCTGTTAATAAGGCAATACCCAGACATAACGCCACTATTCCTAATAAAAATAGTTCTCGACTTTCGGTTTTTGCTAATAACCGAAGTAAGGGCGGAATTAACCATTTGCCTACTATAATTGCGCCTAGGGCAAATAGGGCAAGTTTGAGCAGGGCAATCCATAAGGCAATACCAATTTCATCAACGGGTTGATTCAGGGCGGGTAAAACCGCTAACATCAATCCCAAAGCCAAATCCTGTATAATCAGAATGCCTAACATTACTTGACCATGAGATGTCGAAGTTTCATTAGATTCCATCAAGGCTTTAAGGACTACTGCTGTTGAGGAGAGGGAAAGAAGTTCTCCCAAAAATACACCTTGGGGAACAGAAGTTACCCATCCCGCCGTAACAGAAATGAAGGCAGTTAAGCCAATTGTTAAGGCAATTTGTAGTCCGCCTCCACCTAAGCTAATATTTTTGACTTTGTTTAATTCAGCAAAGGAAAATTCAACCCCAATTGTAAATAGTAGAAAGGTAACGCCTAATTCGGCGACGGTTTCTACTTGTTCATAATCATGAATGAAGCCTAACTCAAAAGGCCCCACAATTATCCCAGCTAATTTCTGCTAAGATTAAACGCCGACGAATAGCATCCAATTTCCCCATATAATCGCCTTTAGAAGTTCCCAAATCCCCGGAGCGACGATTATAAAATTCTCGTAAAGACTTTTCTGCGCCTGCCACTTTCACCTGATAAGTTGAACGCATTTCTTCATAGACAGATTTTGGCAGAATTCCCGACTTTAATAAACTATCCAGTTCTTCCTGTGCGGCTTTGGCGGTAATTAATTCAGCTTGCCATTGTTCCATCTGTTCCTGAATTGGGGAAACTGCCGATAACTTTAAGCGTTTGACGACCCAAGGTAAACTTAAACCTTGCCCCACTAGGGATACCAAAACACTACCAAAAACTAAGGTAATCAGAGTATCTCGTCCTGGAAGTGTTGTTGGTAAACTCAAAGCTAGAGCCATAGATAGTGAGCCTTTAATATTCCCAAAAAACAGTAAATGTTGCCAACGCAGAGGAATCGGACGGTCAAACCAACGAATTCCTGCCAACAGGGGATAAACTGTCAAAACTCGCGCAACTTGATAAGCTAAAACTGCCAGTAAAATAGCAGGTAAAGTCTGCCAGAAAGTCACTAAGTTTATCTCTGCCCCAATTAAGAGAAAAATAAAGGTATTAACCGTAAAACTGGCATATTCCCAGAAACTTAATAATGTAATTCGACTGGAGGCCGTTGTTTGGTTAGAAAGTCCCAGATTCCCGAAAATCAATCCCGCCACCACCACCGCCACCGCACCGGATACCCCTAGAAAGTGACTAGCCTGAAATGTTCCTAATGCCACGGCTACTGTTAGTAACAGACTACTCAGGGGGTCATCTAAACGGGCAAATATAGGTACACTTAAGTAGCCTAAGACTAACCCAATCAGGCTACCGCCAATGGAGAAAAACAGCAGTTGTTGGATGCCCTCCAGGAAGGTTAGTGAACCTGTGGAATAGACTTGTAAAATCAGGTTGAAGCCAACCAAAGCCGTCGCATCATTAAATAAGGTTTCCCCTTCCACAATCGTAGACAGTCGAGAAGGGACTGGGATATCCTTAAACACAGCAATCATGGAAACGGTGTCGGTATTTGCCAACATTACCCCCATGAAGGTGGCGGGCATCCAACCTAACCCCAGTCCAAATTTTAACAACAGGGCAATAATCCCACCCGACAGTATTGCCCCCGGGCCAGCTAACAGGGCAATGGGTTTAAAGGTACTGCGCAGACGACTGACATCGGTATTAATTCCCGCGTCAAAGAGCAGAATGGGTAAAAATAGATTGAAAACCAGGGCCGGGTCTAAACCAACGGAACGATACATGAGTTCCGAAAAGGGTAAACCCGCTAAAACTAAACCTGTAACGTAAGGAATTCCCACCCTACGCGATAATAGAGCTACACCCGTGGCCACAAGTAGGAGAATAATTGAAACCCTGACTAATTCGGTAACATTCATTCTCGATACTGGTAATAAGTTTTTTTATTATCCACTAATATTGCCATCCGCTAATATTAATTATCAACCCAAAATTGAGGAATTGCTATGTATGTTCTAATTGGTGGCGGGGGATTAGCGGGATTAAGTTTAGCTCAAAAATTGCTAGAACTAGGGCATACAGTTGCTGTTATTGATGTTGACCCCACCGCCTGTCGCTATGCCCGGGAAAAAATTGGGGTGATGGCATTTGAAGGCAGTGCTGTTAGTACAGATGTGTTATTAGAAGCGGGGATTCGCAAAGCAAATTCCTTAGCTGCCGCCCTTAGAAGTGATGCTCTCAACTTAGCAATGGTGACTCTGGCTAAACATTATGGTGTTCCCCATATTTTAAGTCGAATTCGCCATCCAGATTTCGCTGAACCCCTGCGTTTAGTTGGAGCTAATCATATTATTAGTACCATTGAATTGGGGGTTTCAACTATGGTAAGTGCCATTGAATATCCTCAAGTTGAATCAATGATGCACTTTGAGCAAGGACAAATTGAGGTTTTAAAACTTGCTATCCCGAATCGTTGTTATGTTGCGGGTCGTAGTGTGGCTGAAATTGCTCAAGATTCTATGTTTCCTACGGGTTCTTTAATTATCGGTTATCAACCTCACCCCCACGATGATTTGATGATTCCTAATGGCAGTACAGTTTTAGAACCTGGTTCAACTTTACTAATGGTAACCAAACCAGGATCTTTACATCAGATAATTAATTTTATTGGGGGTAACGAAAGCCGAAAAAATTGATGGAAATGAATTATAACCTTGTCTGATGGGCGGGTTTATTTAGGTTAATGAT
>DMPJ01000166.1:260-2644 GCA_003456035.1 Planktothrix sp. UBA8402 | reverse complement strand
AGTTACGAGGGCGATGGCAGTACCTAACTCATTAGTACGCTACATATAGCGTAACTGCGTAAGTCCTGTCTGTGTTAATCTGCGTAATCCTCTTAAATCAGGGAGCGGTAATGGGTAATGCTTAACAAGGAGAGAATTAGAGTTCTAAGTCCCCCTTTTTAAGGAGGATTTAGGGGGATCTGATCTCGGCTTTAATCAGATATTTTCGGCTGAAAATGATTTCCAAGTCCCATGAAATCCATTGGGAATAACACTTGGTAGTCCTAACCGACAAATAGGTTCAGTATCTAAATATTGGGCATCAAATATCCAAACTTCGCTAGAATTTTGCTGACCATCATAAACAACAGTTAAAACCCAACCCTGGTTATAATCATAGATATCCTGAACAAATAAAGGTTCCATTGGATAACGATTTTCTCCTAAATTGGCGGTAGTTAAAGTTTGGGTTTGATGATTAAAACTTCCAATTGAACCAAAGATTTCAACCGCCGGATTAATCCCGGATTTGTGAATAGATAAATAGGTGAATTTAGCTTTTTTTCCAACTTCTTTCGGGCTGACAGTGGGAAATTCACAATGACGATCTAAGAGTTCTTCCAATTGCAGTAATTTACCCGTTTGAGGTTGCAATACCATCCGCCATAAAGTTGATTTTGCTAAGGTCTGAGTTTTTCCAGTGGCGACTTCTTTCAAATATTGATTGGTTTGGAAATCATGATACCGGACAAAATCAACAATAACGGTTCCATCTTCTTCAACGTAACCATTACTAAAATGCCACTGAAACCAAGGTTCGGTTTCGATCCGATTAACTAAAGTTAAATTATGACGATCAATAATTAAAATTTGGGTAGGGATTTGAGGCTGCCAACATAGGGCTTCACTAAAGGATTTAAACTGAAGGAAAACGGGTAATAGTTTTAACCTTAGAGGTGGAATCACAAAAATTAAATATTCACCCGCTAGGACAAAATCATGGAGTGCAGAAATTCCCTCCAGAGGAATTTTATTCTGTTGTTTAATTTTACCTGTGCGATCGCTCCGATACAAAATTAACTCAGGAGTCGGCCCCAAAACTTGCCCAAAATTAAAAATATCTCCCGTTTCCGGATCAATTTTAGGATGGGCAGAATAGGGGGTATTTTCCGTTAACCCCTGGAGATTTTCCAGTCCCCCAGTCTCTAAAGTGTCTAAATCTAAAGCATAGGGTTGTCCCCCTTCCCACAACGCCAGTAACTTATCCGGTAAAGCCAAAACCGAAGTATTAGCAGCATTTTTCAGGGGTTTACTGAAACGCTCCCAAAGGTTTCCAGAGGGTNNCATAGCCACCATAGATAAAGCGGTTTTGTGCTTCTTCCTCTTGATAGCCTGCGGTTTTGACATAACGATACACTCCCGTTGCCCCTTTCTCGGTGAAATGGACGGCTAAAATAGCCCCATCTCCATCAAACCAATGTCCCACTCGTCGCCCACCCCGTTCCAATCGTCCAGGGCCATTGCGATAGAGAGAACCCCTTAACCCAGGGGGGATTTTTCCAGATAAAATTGGTAAGGGTGTAGGAGGGAACTCGGTTGCCGGGGTTGTAAACTGTTTACCCCAGGTCGGTTCAGCGATTATTGCTGTCATAACAATCACAGTAAATTAAATTAGGTAAAAACTTTACTTGCACTCAGAATAATTGTCACTGAATTTGCTAGAATCTACAACGTTGTCCTGATTATGTTTTGTAATTATCCTTGAACCAATCTATCAATCTACCGAAAGTAGATGACTTTTTAGAAGAATTGGCAGCCATTCAACAAACTGGCTCCAAGCGTGTTGCTTTGTTGGGTTCCCGCCATATTCCCTTAACCCATCAAAACCTGATCGAGATGATGAGTTACGCTTTGGTTTTAGAAGGTAATCATTTGATTACTTCGGGTTCAACCGGAACGAACTCGGCGGCCATTAAAGGCGCGATGAGGGCTAACCCCAACTTGTTGACGGTGATTTTACCCCAAAGCATGAAACGTCAGCCTAGGGAGTCTCGCCAGCAGTTAGAGGCAGTGATTCATTTGGTGGAAAATCCCAAGGGCGACGATTTATCCTTAGCTGAAGCTAGTGGGTTTTGCAACCAAGAGATTATTTCTCGCTGTCAACAGTTAATCTGTTTTGCCTATCATGATAGTGTCACCCTCCTGAGTACCTGTGAGGAAGCTGAAAATCAGCGCAAAATTGTGACCCTGTTCTATTTGGATTAGTAGGTAAATACCCAGGTTGAATCAGTCAACAGTCAACAGTCAACAGTAATCTTAACTCGTACAGACGCGCTTGAGTCAAAAGCAGCATCGCTTCACTAAAGCACGTCTAACCGCTAATAACTGATAATGCGGATACTTGA
>DMPJ01000166.1:0-187 GCA_003456035.1 Planktothrix sp. UBA8402 | reverse complement strand
AAAAGCCGTTATGATTTGAAAGATACTAAAACTACCCTAGAATTAGGGGAAACTGCGATTATTGTCAATACAGATAGCGAGTTTACCCTCGATGCAATTCATACCATTTTACAAACAAAATCTGCTAAACGCAATCTTTCTTTGAAAATTTTTGATTACGGAAAAGTGGAATCTGCTAGTGGTAATC
>DMPJ01000027.1:11002-11462 GCA_003456035.1 Planktothrix sp. UBA8402 | reverse complement strand
ATTAATTCTAAACCTTCTCAGATCAATTGATCAATCCCTATGATTAGATAATAGTTATTATATTTTATTATATCTTAATTTACCAAGGACTACCAATTAAAGTAAACCCCGACCAATAATAAGGATGAGCCAGGGTTTTATTAGGTAAACTTTGCAATTCTGGAGGTAGAGGAATTGCTTGTTTATCATCCAATTGTAAATAACCATTTTCTAGTTTTATTTCCCCTTNNTAAAAGTTTAATTTGAGCTTTTCTTAACGCATCTGCCTTAATTTTAGACTCCTGTAACTGACGATAAAACTCCGTCATTAAACCTAAAGTTCCCTCATCACTAACATACCATAAACTTGCCAAAGCCGATTTTACCCCGGCTTGAACTGCTAACCCGGCAAACCCCATTTCTGCACGTTCGTCCCCCAAAGCCGTGCGACAGGAAGATAATACTAATAATTCTACAGCAG
>DMPJ01000027.1:0-10931 GCA_003456035.1 Planktothrix sp. UBA8402 | reverse complement strand
GAGTTGCTAAATGAATAATTTGATAGGGATAATCTCGCCGTTGACGAATTAAATTATTAACCGTAAATTCTTGATTCATAAACGCATGACCCGACCAAAAAGTTTTAGTAATTAAGTTTAATTCAGTTTCCACCGCAGGTAAGGGCTGTAAATCTACAAATTGACTGGCTCCCATCGCTAAAACTTGAGTATTTTTTAAAGACCGATAGCGAGTATCTAATAAACTGATACTAGGAATTAAACTTAAGCTATATTTTTCGATTAAAAATTGTTTACCGTCATGGAGTGCGGCTATGGGTAGACTGCGTAATCCGGCATCTAAACTTAACAATAAGGTTTCAATATTTTGGTCTTTTAGTTGAGATGCTATTGGAGAAATTAACCAATTATAAAGCTGTTGAGATGAAGATAAATAACGTTCAGAATTGCGATCGCGTCCACTGGTAATAGCACTTCTAAATTCTTTAACTTTTGCCATTAATTCTGCATGGGAAACATCAACTCGTTGCAGTTGAGGTTGACCATTATGAGTCAAAACTACTAAGTCTAAATAATCTGCCCTCGACATTACATAAATCACCGCCGCCTGGTTTCCCGTTTCTCGATAAATCCGTTGCAAAACCGATGCCAGNNAAATGCGTTGCAAAACCGATGCCGCATCAGCATTAGTTAAGGAAAAATTAACTGCTTCCTTACCTAAATATTTGGTAAATTCATCTCGGCGTAATTCTTCTATTCCGGCAATTCCGCCCCAATTTACATGATTAAACTGATTTTGATTTATAGTTAATAAGGAATTATTGATTTGATTGATAGGAAGATCTAATTTTTGTTGAGAATTAGGTGGTTTTAAGCCAGGAAAACCCATCATTGGCGGCATCCCCGGCGCTCCATTTCCAGGCATTAATCGGGGATCAAGTTGTAAAATAGTAGGATGGCTATTAGGAAATGACCCAGGGGCGGGACTCAAACCCGATGTAGATGTACCGCTTAAAACAGTCTGACCTTGAGGATTAATTATCACATGATTAGCCGGACTATTGAAGGGAGAACCAGTTAATAATTCGGGTAAAACTAAAGGATTTACCGACATATTTCCCCTAATTGCAGTTAGAGGAACTTCTAAATTTAACATTTGTCCCATGCCCTGTAAATGGACAAAATTCCCATTACCAACCCTTGGGGGAGTGGGTTGGGGGATAGGATTTGTCAAAAACATTTGGTTGGAATTAGGAGGAGAAGAAATATTATGTCCAGGGATGATCGGAATGTTCATCGGAGACATATTTCCTGGAATTGGAGTGGAAAAATTAGGAGTTAAAGCCGGGTAGTTACTAATCGGAATCGGAGGAACAAATAGCGTAGAATCTGGCTTTTTGTCTCTAAAATTATGGGCATCACCAGAGGGAGAAACAGGAATTTCAGCTACCGCCGGAAGGGTTAGACCACTTAACACTAAAAGTGTAATCAATCTAGTTGTTAATTGATGGGCTTTCATTTTGTATAACTGCCCTGATTTTNNCCCCTTTTTAATTAATCTTTATCAACTCTTTACATTCAATTTTTAAAATTTATGAATAATTTTTAAATTTCCATCATCCCTAAATTCCCAAGATTTAAAGGATGACGGTTAAGGGAAAATTTATGATTAATTAGATCATGGTTTTAACCATTGTTTCATTAACTTAATTTCTGCTGCTTGGGAAACTAAAATATCTTGAGAAAGTTGCTGAATTTCAGGACGTTTTGATTTAAGTTGAGCATCTTTTGCCATAATTAATGCTCCTTCATGGTGAGGAATCATTGCCTGAATAAATCGTTGATCAAAACCTCCATCACCAGCACCTAAATCAGCCATCATCATCATTGATTCCATCTGTGCAGAAGACATAGACATACTATGACCCATAGCCGCATGATAAACAATGGCATCTTTAGCTTCAGGATACCATGTTTTCCGCCATTCCTGCATCTGAGCAATTTCTTTTTCCTGAGCTTTAATAATTTCTTCTGCTAATTTTTTGAGTTCAGGATTATTAGATTTTTGGATTACCTGTTCAGCCATTTTAATTGCTCCTTGATGGTGGGGAATCATCCCATCAATAAAGCGTAAATCATACTCAGTATCGGCTGGCCCCAAATCCATCATCATCCCATGATTTCCTGACATCATGCCGTTATTTTGACTCAGGATTGTTTCTGAACTAACGGGAGTTGTTGTTGAGGAATCTATGGGTTTAGAAGATGATTGAAGCTTTGTACAAGCTCCTAAACTTAAAGCCACAGAAATCCCTAGTATGGGTAATACAAAACGAGAATTAAATTTCATGGTTTTGATGTCAAAATTTGCAATAAAAGCATGAGTATGTTAAAATTAAATTAGAGTTTAATTCAATATTTAACTCCTCAGCTTCACTTTGACATAAAAAAATGAAATCAGGATGAAATGAGCAAAAATCATCAACCCTCTGATCCTTGGAAAGTTGTTCAAACCCTGCTAGAAATTCCTTCTCCCTGGGTAACAGTGATTGCAGAACAATTACAGGATAATCAAGGCAAAATTTTAGAATATTGGCGGGTTGAAAAAGCCGATTCTGTGGTAATTTTAACTATTCAGAATCAGACTTTACTTTTGCCTCGACCGATGTATCGTCCTGGGGTGGGAAAAACCACCCTTGATTTTCCAGGGGGAAGGGTTTCTTATGAACAAACTGCTTTAGAAACTGTGCCTATAATTCTGCAAAAAGAGTTAGGAATTAAACCGTCTGATATTGATAAAATTACCGCTTTAAATAGCGATGGTTGGGCGATTAATAGTTCCTTTTCCAATCAAAAATTATATGGTTTTGTTGCTGAAATATTACCCGATATTTTAGTAAGTCAGGAATATCTAGGTGCTACCTATCCGACTAATATTTTAGGTATTGAAGATTTACTTAAGGATTTAGTTTGTCTTCAGTGTCGAGGGATTTTATTAGAGTGGAAACATCAATTTAAAATAGGTGAATAGCATTAGGATCAATAACAACAACCTGATCGCGTCCCTGGGCTTTAGCTTGATATAATGCCCGATCTGCTAATTGTAATAAATCATCACAGGAGTTGGTATGTTTAGGAAATTCAGCGACCCCAATTGATACGGTAATTCCTGTTAAAAAATCATAGGAATATTCCTGTTGTAAGTTTTTAATCTTTTGACGAATTTCCTCAGCAATAATTTCAGCCATTTTAATATTTGTATTAGGTAAAATAAAGACTAATTCTTCTCCTCCATAACGATAAGCCATATCGGAACTACGCATAATGCTTTGTACTGTTTGAGAGACTAATTTTAGAACAATATCTCCCGCTTTATGACCGAATTTGTCATTAAAGAGCTTAAAATGATCAATATCAGCAATTAAAACGCTTAAACACTCTTGAGTTTTTTGTGCTGATTTGAATACCTGGGGTAATACTTGGTCTAAATATCTGCGATTCAATAATCCGGTTAAGGGATCATGAATGCTATCATAATGTAAGGATTCTTCAACAATATTACTATGTTCAATTGTTGTTTCTAGGATTAACTCCAAATCATTTTTTTCCTGACTTAATAAAGCCACTAAGGATTGAAAGTGTTCTTGAGATGCTTGTAGTTTTAGTTGTGCCAAATGGCGTTGTTGGATTTCGGCTTTTAATTTTTTATGGGATTGCTGTAACTGAGATTCTACTAAATCTCCATGATAAATGATAACTTCCAATAGGATTTCTAGATCAGCTTTTTCCTGTTCAAGAGTTTCGATATTTTGGCGCAGTTGGCTGATATAGTCTAACAGTTGTTTTTGAGAAAGATGATCATTTTCCATTAACTTATACTTACCTTAAAGGATGAGATCAGATTTATAACATTATTGATTTAATATTAATTCAAAAATTCATTTTGTTGAAAAAAATCTCCTAAAGCAAAAGTTCACTGGCGGTAATTACACAGTTTCGTCCTTTAGCCTTAGCTCGATATAAAGCAGCATCGGCTGATTGAGTAATTTCGAGACTCGATAATCCATGTTCAGGAAAACTCGCAACCCCTAAAGAAATAGTAACTTTTTGTAAAAATTGATCCGGTTTGTCCTGGCTCAATTGTTGAATTCCTAAACGCAGTTGCTCGGCTAAATTTTTAGCTTCTTCTAAGGAAGTCCCTGGTAAAATTAACATTAGCTCCTCACCTCCATAACGACAAGTAATATCCGATTGACGAACATTGTGAATCAAAAATTTGCCAATTTCTACTAAGATTATATCCCCGGCTTGATGTCCCCATTGGTCATTAAAACTTTTAAAATAATCAATATCACCCATAATAATACTTAAGTTTTGCTGATGTTCCTGTGCGTATTTAAGATGACGTTCTAAGAATTTTTCTTGATAACGTCGATTAAATAAACCCGTCAAAGGGTCTCGAATGCTAAGATTGTGGGTATATTCTTCGATAAAATCTCCATGAACTGTTGTAGTTTCTAAGATTATTTTCAGATCATAATTAGCTTTAGTTACGGTTTTTAGTAAGGCTTTAAGTTTATTTTCCGATGCTTTTAATTTAGCTTCAGCAGCCTTTCTCTCTCGGACTTCTAATTGAAGTTGTAGGTTGGATTCGTGTAATTGAGCTTCAACTAAATCTGCATGAACGGTTGTGGTTTCAAGTAAAATTTCTAAATCAAACTTTTCCCGTTTCAGCAGTTCTAAGTTTTGGCGGAGTTTTTCTGTTTCTAATAATAACTCGGAATTTGATAATGGGGTTTTTTGCTGCATTTTCAAACTTGCTCCATAGTCTATAAATATTAAAATTTAGTTTTGAAATTGAAGCATAAATTGGGATAAAATTAACTATTCAATCTTTAGTTCTAAAGATGGCATTAGTTTTTGTAAATTTTTTAGTGATTTCCCTTGCCAGGGAATTTTGTTAGAGGCTAAAATCATTAAGCTAGTCTCTTTTTTCTGGCGAACTTTGATCACAAATTTAGAGAGCATATTAATCCCAGAACTATTCAAAAATTCTAACTGTTGGAGATTAATTGTAATCAGTGATGGGTCTTCTGCCAAAACTTCATTGAGTAATTTAATCACCGGGTTTGTGTCTTCAAGTCCACTCAAACGTAAGGAGCCTGATAAGGTGATTGTAGTAGTGTCACTATCATAGATAACTTCATAATCTTCTGCTTTAATTTGTTTGGTTACCATTGTTATAATCCTGATGTTTTGCTTTTGGGGAATGAATTTTAAATGTTAAATGACAAGTTGAACCATTGTTGTGACTGTCACAATTTTAGGTTCTGTTTGAATTGTTTCAAATCTCCAGCCTAATTGGGCTAGGTAATCATTGATCATGGTTAAATAGCCTAAACCGGAACTACTTTCATTTTCTAAACTTTTTTCTATTTGCTCAACATACAATTCCTGGGGATCACAATTGATCAGTTTTTCAATAAATAGTTGAAAAGGTTCAAGAACTTGATGGGTAATAGTATTGATCACAACAAATATTAATCTATCACTTTTCAAATAGAGTTGAATAGTGATCGGTTTATTCAGGGCATAATCACTAAACTTCATAGCATTTTCTAATAATTCATTGCCGATAAAGCTAACGGCACTTTTGATTTCATTTTGTCGATTTAAACTATTTAAATCATCTTCATTATTTGGAAAAAATGTTGTTACATAATCAGCCATAAAATTAGCAGACAATCCATTATTCCGCCAACGGTTTTTGATGGGTATGGAACTCGGAGAGAAGGCAATAACGAGAAATTCATTACTGGCGGGTGGAATTTCAATAAAGTTGCCAAAAATTTGGGTCATAAATCCTTTGAGTGACGATATAGCTAGGGACTAGAGGCTAGGGGAGGAATGGAATAGATCACTGCTTTCATCCCCAAAACTCTGGCAGTTAATTATATCATATCATGCTCCAATATATTTATTAATAAAAATAAAATTTGTGATCAAATTTTCTTGGCTACTTTGATAAAGATTCAATCACACGCTGTAAGTAAATTTGAACCACTTGATCCGATGAATTTTCTTGTAGACAGGCTTGAAAACATTGAGCAGATTCGGGAAATGCTTTCAGATGATATAATGTTAAGCCTTGCTCAAATAAGGTTTTGGTTTGTAATTTTTTTCGATAAATTAAGGGAGGATCTGCATCAAAAACTTCAAAAACCGATACCATTTCTGATTTCCCTTTAACCCTAACTTTATCAATAACTCGAAATGAATAAATATTAGGATCTTCAAGACCTAAAAATGTATGTTCACTAATTAATAAAGGAATGCCATAATGTTTACTTAATTCCTCCAATCGAGATCCTAAATTGACAGCATCACTAATCACGGTACTATCCATTTTATGTTGCCCGCCGACAATTCCCAACATCAAATCCCCAGTATTAATTCCGATTCCAATTTTAATCGGAGGACGACCCGGACGTTGACGGGTTAGGTTATATTCTGCTAACCTTTGTAACATAGAAATTCCAGCGTTAACAGCATCATCAGCACTACCTCCAAATAGAGCCATAATTGCATCGCCGATATACTTATCAATAAACCCTCGATTTTCAGTAATGGCAGGTTCCATGCGAGATAAATAAGCATTAATAAATTTAAAGTTATCTTGAGGAGTCATCAGTTCTGACATTTGGGTAAAATTGCGAATATCTGAGAATAAAATAGACATTTTTTTCTGTACCGCATCCCCCGATTTAACATCAACTAAACTTTCATATCCTAGAAACGATAAAAATTGATTAGGAACAAATCGTCCCGCCGCATCTGTCAATTGTTCCTCTTGATCTAAAGCCAATTCTAAATTACAATTAATCTCAAACATCTCCTCTATAAACTGTTGACGTTCTTCTTCCGCCCGTCGGCGTTCGGTAATATTTTGAAACACGCCAATGGCATAAACAATTTGTCCAAATTCATCATAAATTGGAGTTCCCCAAATTTGCAAGGGAATTGTCTGATCTAAGTGTTGAAATTCCAATGTATCAATGCAGCCTACTCCCTCACGCAAGGCTTTAAAAATAGGTAAATCATCTAAATCATAAGGTGTTTTTGTTTCTGATGATAAATTAGAAGAAACATTCAATTGCAACGGGGGATTAGAAAATAAAACTTCGACTCCTAATAAATCTTGAGCCACTTTATTACTATAATATAATTTTCCGATCGCATCCACAACAACAACACCCAAAGGAATTGCTTCTAAAAATTGATATAGTCGTCGATTTCGAGTTTGTAATGCTGACATTAAATCCAAATTTTCAGTTTTTAGCCTTTCGTTGAGTAGACTAATTTCTTGATAAGCTTGAGTTAATTGATTTTTCTGGACTTCACTAATTTTCTTTTCGGCTTTGAGTTGATTTAAACTATCTTTTAATTCAATTTCTTTTTGCTGAAGTAGAAAAATTTTTTCTTCTAAACCCACATATAGACGGCGTAATTGTCGGGTCATTTGGTTAAATGAAATCGCTAATTGTCCGACTTCATCATCGCTAACCACAGGAGCAACTAAAGTTAAATCTCCATCGGATACTTGAGTTGCCATTTTAGTAATATCCCGAATGGGGCGAGTAATTTTTAGAGCTAGAATATAAACTCCAATTGCTAAAATAACAGCCGAAGTTAATCCCACCCATAAAATAATCCAAGCCAATTTTTTTGCGGGTTGATTAGCTTCTGATTGGTGCATTTCTACTAATAATCCTAATTCCTGTTGCTCCAACCAACGATAAGCTGCAATCACGGGAATCCCGGCATGGTTTACATAGATTTTATGGCTATTTTTTCCTGCTAAAGCGTCTTTAATTCCTGAATTCTTAACTTTTTCTGGAACGTCATCTTGACCAAAATGTTGGGGGGTAAAAAATATCTTAGACCGATTAAATAAATAGGTTTCTCCGGTTTTTCCTAAACCTATTTTATCAAAAATAATTTCTTCAATTATTTTCATATTTAGATCAACTACCAACACCCCAAATACATCATTATTAATCCCCTTAATCGGTGTTGAAATCGTTAAACTTGGTTTATTTGTCAGCGATGAAATATACAGATTTTGAACAAAAGTCTTGTAAATCCCGGCTTTAAAATATTTTTCCTGATCCCGATATTGACCTTCCGACTGGGGATGAGTAGAAAAAACAATTTGCCCCCCGTTTGCTCTCAATATCTGAACTTCCTGAAAGTCCGGTTTTGTGGCTAATACCGAAGCCATATATTGCCTGATTTTAGTATAAGAATCCTGCCATGTTTGGGAACTTGGATCATCAGTCACTAGAATTTTAGCGGCTGTTTTAATATCTGGTAATTGCGCCAGGGAAAAAGTCGCATTTTTTTGGTTTTCCACCCATAAATTTAAGGATCTTTCTTTCATGGTAGCCGTGACTTCCAATTGGTCAAATACCAGTTGTTGTAGGTCGGTTTTAGCACTTTGAAATGCAACCGCCGCCACGCCAAGGATAGTTACCATAGATAGCAGTAAAAAATAGATCACAAGCCTGGACATCAGGCCTTTTGTCCAGAATTTCATTGTATTGCCCTTGATCACTTGCCACAACCGAAGTTTTTAATGTCCCCTCAATACTTAACCATAGAGCGTCTGCACCCTCTTTACTCAATGATTCGGCGCCTTTCCTGAATTAATAGTATATTCAATCCCACAACAATAAAAAGCCCAACTACAACTTAGGGCTTTCCGTGCTAACTTAACTTGTTGCTTTGGAGTATATATACTCCAAAAAACGTTTTCCTAGACCTGCAAGCTCAAGGGAGAGAGGCTCTCTAATTTATAGGTTTCTAATAGCTCAAGATGCAACTGTTGGTTAATACGCTCTTTGGCTAAGGCTCGATATTCCCAAAAATGTTCCCCTGCTGCACATAGCCCCAGATACATATTCAGAAGTTGGGGTTTTTCCCGGATCATGATCCAAAGTTGATGCCAAAACTGTCCCCGAATAGATGGTCGCCGTATCCCCTGATGCCAGATGACTTGGGCAACTAATCTTAACCCTTTACCCAGGGGAAATTGCATAGTTTGTTTTTTATTTTTGGAGCAGTTAATTTTGAGACATTGTTGCAAACAGCGTCGGAGATAATTTTCGGGCTCGTATAGCGTCCAAAACCCTTCTACATACTCCCTGGCGATGTCGGCAATGGGGCGAGTGGGGATGAAGTTCATGAGGGTATTCTGGTCGCCTGTGGGATGGCTACTTCCTGCAATTAAGCGTTTTTCTTGTTTGAGCCGATCCCAAAGGGCGGTATTGGGTAGGGCCTGAAGGATACCCAACATGGGTTGAGGAATACTGGTTTCTTCGATAAAGGTTTGAATCCGATCGCCTGCTCCAGCCTGCTCTCCATCAAAACCTAAAATAAACCCGGCATAAATTAGCAACCCGGCTTGATTAATTTTCCGACAGGCTTCGGATAAGGGACTACGCGTATTTTGCTGTTTGCGGGTGAATTTGAGGCTATCTTGGTCGGGGGTTTCAATACCCAGGAAAACCGCATAAAAACCCGCTTCCCCCATCAGTTGCAGAAGTTCATCATCTTCGGCTAAATTCACCGAGGCTTCGGTAATAAAGGTGAAGGGATGGTTGTGTTGTTGCATCCAGGGAATTAGCTCCCGTAGAAAGGATTTAACGTTCTTCTGATTGCCAATAAAGTTATCATCGACAATAAATAGGGAACCGCGCCAACCTAGATCATAGAGGGTTTGCAACTCCGCTAGGGCTTGAGACGGCTCTTTGGTACGCGGTTTGCGACCATACAAGGAAATAATGTCACAGAATTCGCAGTTGAAGGGACAACCCCGGGAAAACTGCATCGCCATCATTAAGTAGCTATCCTTCTGAAGCAGGTCAAAACGCGGGATCGGACTTTGAGTCACATCGGGCTTTTCGGTGGAGCGAAATATCCCCCTGGTTTTGCCTTGACTCAGAGCTTCTAGGAATAGGGGAATAGTCATTTCCCCTTCATCAAGAATTAGGAAATTAGCCCCGACGTCGAGTGCGTCTTGGGGGACGGAAGTTGGATAGGGGCCACCCACGGCTACGGTTTTACCCAGACGGGCGGCTTTTTGAATTAAGACTTGAAAGTCTGGTTTCTGTACCAGCATGGCCGAAATAATTACCAGATCGCACCATTCCCAGTCAGCTTTAGTTTCACAGGCGACATTGCGATCGCGAAATCTCATCTCCCAGTCTTGCGGTAAGAGTGCTGCAACTGTAATAATGCCTAACGGTGGAATTGCTGCTTTTAGACCAGCAATTTCCATGAAACGATCATAAGACCAGAAAGATTGAGGAAATTGAGGATAGAGCAGCAATACTTTCATGAATTTTTATTTTGTAAATTTAATAACTGTAGGTGACTTATGCTTAATTTTTATCTATCCTAAGTGTGATCATCTGATCGCCATCCCAAAATCAAATTTCTGTTAATCTAAACTAAACTTTTTATACAATGTCAAGACCAACTGTCTATTTAGCGATTACCAATCATGGATTTGGTCATGCTGTTAGAACCTCTGCGGTTGCTAATGAAATTCAACGGCGCTATCCTGATGTGTTATTAATTCTAGTAACAACGGCGCCTCGATGGTTATTGGAGTCTTATTTGGATGGGGATTTTATTGTCCGTCCCCGATCTTTTGATGTCGGGGTGGTGCAGTCTGATAGTTTAACTATGGATAAGGCAGCAACCCTAGAACAATGGCAACAAATTCGTCAACAGCAACGGGAAATTATTGCTGGGGAAGTTAGTTTTATTAAACAAAATAAAGTTAATTTAATCTTAGCTGATATTTCTCCCTTGGCTACGGCAATTGCTGAAGCTGCGGGGATTCCCTGTTGGATGATGGGTAATTTTGGCTGGGATTTTATCTATCG
>DMPJ01000399.1 GCA_003456035.1 Planktothrix sp. UBA8402 | reverse complement strand
CGTTTGTACTGGTTTCGACGAGTCCCGCCGTACCTTTTTCGATTTAATCATTTTCACAATATTTAACCCGTAGGTTTCTATTGCCTTAGTTTTCACATTCCTGGCAGCTTGTAAATTAGCATCATCAATATGTCCGCAATTAGTACAAATAAACTTTTCACCCTGGCGACTATTTTTATCGACGTGCCTACATTTACTACAAGTTTGACTGGTATATTTGGGATTAACTTTATACAATTTCTTGCCTGACTTCACAGCCAAATATTCAAGTTTTTGAGTTAAACCATACCAACTTGCATCAGCAATAGAACGATTCAATCCCCGTTTAGCTGATTGACCGTTAGACAAAAATCTACCAGTTTCAGACTTAACAGGTTTGCACCGTTTCATCATGTTTTTAACTTGTAAATCTTCAACAGCAACAGCATCAGCTTTTTTGACAATTCGATTAGCCATATCCCATTGATAAGATTCTCGTCGCTGTTGAATCCTGTTATGTAATTTATTTACTCTAAGTTGAGCTTTACTACGATTTTTGCTTCCCTTTTGCTTACGACTAACCCGCCTTTGTCTAATTTTCATTAAACGCTTAGTTTTTTTATTGGTAGCAAAACGGGGGTTTTCAATCGCACTACTATCTGATAAATAAACCAATTTTCCTAATCCCATATCGCAGCCGATAATGGTTTTAATTTCACTATCTGGGATTACCGGAAAATCTGGCACTGTCTTGTTTTTAATCCTAACTGAAACGTACCAACCATCAGCTTTTTGTCTAACTGTAACTGTTTTAATTTCAAAACCATTGGGAATAGGACGCGAGTTATAAAAACGCATCCATCCGATTTTAGGTAAATAGATTTTATTACCTTTGATTTTGATTCTTCCTGGTTTGTAACTAAAGGATTTAAAATCGTGACGGCGTTTAAACCTGGGAAACCCAGCACCCTTAAAAAACTTATTAAAAGATTCGTTAACCCGGGCTGGAATTAACTGCAAAACCCCAATATCAATTGCTTGATACCAAGGTCTAGCCTCTTTTAATTCTTGCAGATTTGCATCTTGCATTAAAGCTGCTGTGCGTTTAGGAGATTTGTCTTTTCCCCCTTCTTTCTTGGCTTTACCACCACCATCTTTCCAAGGATTAGCTAATTGCGTACTCTTAACTAAACTGCAAGTCAAAGGTGTGATTTCAATTTGGGTTTTTAAATCACAGTAATCACCGCCAATAAATTGCTGATGCCATCCGTCAATCCGGTCGCGCAAACACCAGTTATAAGTTGCCCTAAGCATATCAAGCCATCCCGACAAATTTTGAGACTGTTGATTGTTAGGGCGCAACTTGTACTTGTAACTCAAAATCAATTTGATCACCTCCTAAAGTTATCTTATCGTAATTTGGCTCCAGACCAGATTATGTTTAGACTCAAAGGATTTACTTCATTTCAACTTAGAAAGGAATATCCACATCTAAAAAAAATTCCTTTCCCGACCCCTGAAGGGGTGGGCGCTGCGGCGCGGACAAATTCTGTCATCTGGCAGGAATTAGGGTAGAATGGGGATTTCCAACTGATCAGCATAATCTGGTTAAATCAGATTTATTCTGATAAAATCTGAAAAATTAAGGAACCACAGACAATCTCACGAAAACCAAGTGAGCAGAAAATGTTCCGTGGCTTGTCCGCCTTAGCCTGTGGAATGGATAGTGCCGACACTTCCACCTGTGAAGTAGGAACAAAATCAACATCAAAAAAATCCCAGATTTTGATTGATTGTTGTAGGTTTCTAAAAGTGGTTGGTAGAATGTCAAAATTAGACCCGTGTGAGGAGCAAAGATTAGTGTCGAAAATACTACTGAAAGCATGGCTACTCAGTCCTGCCGTATTAGGAGCTAGTTTATTAGCCCCGATGACAGCATTCGCCGAGTTACCCGTGACTGAGGCCGGGCCCACTGCGATCGCAGCAGCAACCCCAGCGTCTGCCTTAACAGAAACCGCTTTGGAGCCAATCCAAACTGAGTTAAAAATCAGTGATCAAGTCTCTGTGAATCCTTTGGACACATTGACCCTGACCCCACCGCAACAGTTAGCTCAAGTTCCCGTGAATTCCCATGCTGGAGTTGGGCCGAGTAGAGGCATCGAAACTCCTGCTAATAACGCTAACAATGAGATTCCCTTAGCGGATCTCGACGCGGCACCTCAAGGGGATGCGGTGAATAACGCCGAGGTGATGCAACAGCTTAATCAATATGGCCGTGAAGGTCGGGGCAACAAGCGTCAAGCTCAAGTTACCTCCGTATCCCAACTGTCCGATGTTCAACCGACAGACTGGGCGTTCCAAGCTCTACAATCCCTGGTAGAACGCTATGGGTGTATTGCGGGATATCCTGATGGAACTTTCAAAGGGAATCGCGCTTTAACCCGTTTTGAATTCGCTGCTGGGGTGAACGCCTGTTTAGAGCGGATTAATGAACTGATCGGCGCCTCGACAAAAGATTTAGTCACCCGTGAGGACTTGGCGAAACTACAACGCCTCATGGAAGAATTTGCCGCCGAGTTAGCCAGTCTGCGGGGACGAGTGGCGGTATTAGAAGCCCGTGCCGGAGAACTGGAAGCCAATCAATTCTCCACTACTACTAAACTGCGGGGAGAAGCCGTATTTTGGGGTGGAGATGCTTTTGGAGATCGGGCGACTCGTAACGTAGTTGGTCAGTTTGCCAGCAGTAGCGATGACCCGGCCGAAGCCTATTTAGGCTACCGCGCTCGTTTAAACTTTGATACCAGTTTCACTGGCCAAGATTTACTCAGAACTCGTTTACAAGCCCAATCTATACCGGATTTGAGTGCTTTCAATGTCACCAACACCTTAATGTCTCGGACTGGTATTGATGGTAGCAATAGCAACGTTGTTCTGGATACTCTTACCTACCGTTACCCCTTCTCTGAAGGAAAGGGTTTAATTTGGGTCGGTGCGAAAGGGTTAGCCTTGGATGATGTTCAAGATGTTTTGACTCCCTTTGGTGATGATGCCAGTGGCGCAATTTCCCGTTTTGGACGGTTCAACCCGGCGACATTCCAAGGCCCTGCTGGTGCGGGGATGGCTGTGGAATATGCCTTTAATTGCAATTTTAAAGCTAACATTGGTTATTTAGCTGATGATTTTATCGCTTCTCAAGCCAGTCAGGGTAAAGGTATGTTCAATGGCAATTACAGCGCCATGGCTCAATTAGTCTTTGCACCAACTGACAAACTGGTTTTTGCTTTGGATTATAACCACCGTTACTTCAGTAGCGATAACGTATACGTCACGGGCGGTACGGGCAGTTGGGGTGCTAATAGACCTTTCGGTAATAACGCCACAACTACAGATAACTTGGGCGTACAAATGAACTGGAAAGTGGCCAGCCATTTCTCCATTGGCGGCTGGTTTGGTAGTACCTGGGCTGATCAGAAGAATGGTGGTAACAGTAATGCCACTATTATCAACTGGGCTGCGGTGTTAGGATTCCCTGATTTACTCCGAGAAGGAGATGCCGGGGGTTTAATTGTCGGAATGCCTCCGAAAATCACCAGTCATGATATTAGTGGTTTGGAAGACAGAGACACCTCTATTCATATTGAAGGTTTCTATCGCTTCCCCTTCAGCGAGTACATTGCTGTGACACCTGGTTTCTACGTCGTCACCAATCCTGATCACAATAGCAACAACAACACGATTGTTGTGGGAACATTACGGACAACTTTCCGCTTCTAATTCCCCTTTAATATTTCTTGAATAACCCGGTTTCTTTGAGAGGCTGGGTTTTTTATGGCTTCAAGATTGAGGTTTTGATCCGGTGTTCCGAGCATTAATTAATTTGTTGAGAAGATCAAACCAAAAGGAAGAACCCATGGAAATTGCGATCGCTGTTAATCCCCATCCTAGTATAACTTTAAATAGTTGAATCACCATATTTCCGCCTAAATTAAACTGTTGATTTAAGTTAGATTGATCCCATCCTAGAGGTAAAGAAGAAAAGTTGAATAAATAAGAATAGAGAAAATTTTCGGTTAAATTTTGACAGGGTTTTGTCGAGTTGAGATCTGAATTTAAACAGTTATTTAGGGGAGAATTAGGATCTTGAGTTAAGACAATATTAATGGTTTGACTGAGGTTTTCTTGTAGGATAGGTTCTTGAAAAAGACGATTAGCAATATTTAATGTATCGGCATTTAATCCAATTGCTACTAGGAACCCAATCGCCAGCGTAATCAGTTTTACTTGACGTTTATATACTCCCGATGCTCGAATCATAGACTGTTGAAACCAATCGCTGATAGCATTTTCTAAGGGTTCAATATCAGGGATATCTCCGGCTTTGTTTTTGGTTTTTACTGCTAAAATTTTGAACATTTTAATTTGATCTGGATCAAAAAACTGTTTGATCTCGTCTGAGTCAATAGCTGCAATAAAATCATTAATGGTTAAACTATCTATTTCGGGTTGAACTCCAGACTTTTCTATAATTACACTAATTATTGCTAAGGCAAAGGTGGAACTAGGAATATAAGATGGCCCAACAGATTCTTTATTGACTCGTTGTTTATAATCTTTCCAAGATTTAATTAAAGGGTATTGGTACAGAAGTTCTGTTGCTGAATCTCCTAAAATAAATTGAATAGAACGATATAAATTTTTAGCTCTCCAATCAAAGATAGAACTGGCTAAAAATTCTTGTATTTCTGATATTAATAAGCTCAGAAGTAAATAAATAAAAAATAAGCCGATGGCGACATTAAGGGTTGAGGGAATATTCATATTTGGTTAAAAGTGGGGAGAAATAAGAGGAAGAAAGCCCTTCAGGGCTTACTACAATTTGGGAATCATTGTATGATATTAATTAAAATTAACCTAGTTTTAAGGATTTTGAATTATGCTTCAATCTAAAAAATTACCTCGTTTAGCGATAACATTAGGTGATCCATCAGGAATAGGGCCAGAAGTAGTATTAAAAGCCTTAGCTGATCCGATGTTACATCAAAACTCTGATCTAACTATAATCGGAAGCGATCGCATTTTGCAACAAACCTATCAGCAATTGCAAAACCAAGGATTTTCTTCAGCAAAACTGGATAAATTACAGGTGATTAATTTAGATCCTGATCCGAGTTTACCCCCATTAAAAATAGGAGTAGGAAATCAAACCAGTGGGGCGATCAGTTTTCAATATTTGGATACAGCTATTGATCGAACTTTACAAGGAGAATTTGATGGCATTATCACCGGGCCAATTGCTAAAAATCTCTGGAATTTAGCGGGTTATGATTATCCGGGACAAACGGAATTATTAGCAGAAAAAGCCGGAGTTAAAAAGTTTGGAATGTTATTTGTAGCACGTTCTCCCTATACAGGTTGGACATTAAGAACTTTATTAGCTACCACTCATATTCCCCTATCCCAAATTTCTCAAACCCTAAACCCAGAATTAATGAGTTTAAAATTAGAGTTATTTATCAAGTGTTTACGCCATGAATTTGGACTAGAAAACCCCAGAATTGCTGTAGCGGGATTAAATCCCCATAGCGGGGAAAATGGACAGTTAGGAACAGAAGAAAAAGACTGGTTAATTCCCTGGTTAAATCAACAACGCGATCGCTATCCTTATATTCAATTAGACGGCCCCATTCCCCCTGATACAATGTGGGTTAAACCCGGTCAAGCCTGGTTTAATTTAGGGAAAAATGCCCATGATGGCTACTTAGCATTATATCATGATCAAGGGTTAATTCCAGTTAAATTAATGGCATTTGATCGGGCAGTAAATACTACTATTGGTTTACCCTTTATTAGAACCTCTCCCGATCATGGTACAGCTTTTGATATTGCTGGAAAAGGAATTGCCAATGAGTCTAGTATGAAAGCTGCGATAGAATTAGGAATAGAGTTAGTTAACAATCACAATCATCCTTAATTTAGATGTCTACATCAAATTCCAAACCGTCTATTCTCTGGTTTCAGTTAATCGGATTATCCTTAGTTCAAGGAGCAATTAGCTTAACTTGGTTACTGTATAGATTATATGTTCCTCAACTTTTAATAACTTTTGGATTTCCAGATTTATTCCCAACTATTTTAGTGATTGAAAATGCGTTAGGGGTAATTATTGAACCGATAGCGGGGAATTTTTCTGACCGTCAACGGCGATGGCTGGGAACTCGTTTTCCCTTAATTAGTTTAGGGGTAATTTTAGCTTCCGGTTTATTTATTGCCATTCCCGCCTTTTATATTTTTGGTCAATCTCTCAATTCCTTACATTGGATATTCCCAATTTTATTAATTTTATGGGCTGTGGCTATGGCGATTTTTAGAAGTCCAGTTACGGCTTTATTAGGTCAATATGCTGTAGAAACAAAACTCCCCCAAGCGATGAGTATTTTAATTTTTATGGGGGGTATTATCGGGGCAATTCGTCCTATTTCTAGTCAGTTTATTCTCAGTTTAGGATCGGGAATTACCTTTACTATTGGGTCTTTAGTTTTATTGGGATCAGTGGGAGTTTTAAGATATTTTAATCCTGATTTAAGCGTTATTTCTCAGTCAGAAGAATCTGCTCAAAAATTATATTTGAGAAACTTAGTTTTTGTGGCACTATTAGGGCTATTTGCAGCCTGGGGAACTCGATTAATCTTAGGGGAAGTTTTTCCTCAAGTGATCAAAAATTCCGGCGGAGATGTCAAATGGATCATGTTTAGTGGATTTATTCTATTAGCATTTGCTTCGATTCCGGCGGGATTATTTGCTGTTAAAATTGGCAATAATAAGGCAACATTAATCGGATTAATCACAACGGCTATGTTATTATTATTCTCGTCTTTTGTTGTGAATAAACTCATAATTATCCTGATCAGTTTATTGCTTATTGCTAGTTATAGTTTAGTTGCTAATGGGATTATCCCCATTGCCTTTTCTTTAATTCCATCCCATAAAGGAGGTTTAGGAATAGGAGTATATTTTGGGGCGTTTTCTTTGGCAATGAGTGGATATGATTTCATTGTCAAACAACCGGGAACTGTTAATCTGATCATCAGTTATCGCTTGGGAATGATGGCATTTTTAATTACAACTTTTTTAGTATTATTTTTGCCTAAATTAACAGTTCCCAAAATCACCCAATAAAGACAATTATGATCTATTCTCAAATTAATATTAACCCATGTCTAAATTAACCATATCCTCAGAACAAATTCAAGCTATTTGTAGCCACGCAGAACAAATCTATCCCCAGGAATGTTGTGGTTTATTAATGGGTAAAATTAACCAAAATTATGATAAAATAATTGTAGATATTATTCCCACAGAAAACGCTTGGAATTCCGAAACTGCCAAAACCTTTGAGGACGTAGAAATTACTAATAAACCCGTTACCTCTGAAGCTCGGTTTACGATTTCTCCTCAACAAATGATTCAAGCTCAAAAACAAGGACGCGATCGCAATTTAATCATAATAGGTATTTATCATTCCCATCCCGATCATCCAGCAATTCCCTCAGAATTTGATCGAGTTTGTGCTTGGTCAGACTATTCTTATATTATTATTTCCGTAGAAAAAGGAAAAACCACCGACCTGCAAAACTGGAGTTTAGATCAGCATGATCAATTTCAATCCGAAGAATTAATAAAACATTAACCGATCTTCAACATCATCAGCTATAATATATAGTTTTGTGCGAGACGTTCCTGTCAAAGTCTAGGGGTTAAATCCCGAAACGTAAGCAGGGAGATAGGTGTAGACAATTGGTAAATGGAGTTAAACCCACTAATAAATCCAATCAAACCTGTCTTAACTTTGAAAATGTGACCTCAAAGGAAGGTCAATCTCGGAGTCAATGGTGCGGCTTCCCGAACCTTAAAAAGTACGGTAGCCAACTCCAAAGAGATTCGGCAATTCCCACAGAGCCAGACTGATTATCAAAACTCTGAAGCTGGGNNTAACGGGAAATCGGGTATAAGTCAAATGCCTAAGAAGTTCTCTAGCCAATTGCCCAAGAATAACGCGAGTAAACATCCGGCTTGAACCGTCGTAACTATTAAGTAGCGAAATTGACTTGACTACGCTGCGTTCAAAAGAACAAGGGGAAAAGATAGAGGTTTTTATGTACCTCTATAAAAGGTAAGGTCTTAAAACTGACACTTGCTAAGACTCCCAAAAGTACCTCGGCGGACAGGATGATTCTACAGGCAATAATACCCAATTTCAAGGAACGTTAAAACCCCTCATACACCCCTACAGTGGTCGAATACTGT
>DMPJ01000345.1 GCA_003456035.1 Planktothrix sp. UBA8402 | reverse complement strand
GGATATTGGCGCTCATAAACTTCGTCTTCCTTTCCGGTAGCCAGTTTCAAATTAGAACGGGGATAGGCGATACAAAGAAGGACATAACCTTCTGCTTGAATCTCAAGACCTAATCCCATACCCTCACTTTGATCAACTGTACCTTCTATAATTTTGGCAGCACAGGTAGTACAAACCCCAGCATTGCAAGAGTTGGGTAACTTAATTCCTGCATCCAAGGCGGCTTTGAGGATGTGTTGATCCTCTGGAACCTCGACTGTTTGGACGTTTGCTTGATCGTGAAATTCAACTGTATAGATTTGAGACATCGTATTCTTGTTAGACCCCGAACTATTCTACCTTTGAGTGCTACCGATCTGAGTATTGACCTTCCCTTTTTGCAGTTAAATTTTTTTTAGGTTGGTCGCTAATAGTTGAAACGGATGTGCTAGAGTTATCAAGGTTAGATTTCTCTAGTCAATAGTATCTGATCTCCTCACCCTCTTGCGCCGATTTTGTAACTACTTGTAAGAAAATATAGCCTTTTTCACACACTGAGTCTGTGAAAACTAGCTATGGAATGTAGAAATTTGATAGGATGGGACGTTTGTGTTAAAAACGATGAAAAATATGAATAAATTTGATACTCAACTTTGGCAACGATTTTTAAGAATTGCTCAACCATTCTTTTATCCGTTGGAAGCAGGGAGTGATAAAGTTTTTTTGAGTTTATTATTTTTGTTATTAATCTTTCTAGCTGCAACTGTATTTGTTTTGGTTAGTGTAGTTACCATTGCCAGTCAATATATTTTTCCTGATTTCTTTAATAGTATTGCCCCGGGTTTGTATGAATCTATATCCAGCATTATTTATACTCCCAATATTACTATAGTCCTGTTAATGCTTTTAGTTCCCATTGGTACATTTCTATGGTATAGAAACCAAATTAAAACCCGTTGGCAACCTTGGGCATTTTTAAGTGTACTTTTATTTTTATCCCTGTCCGTTAGTGGATTAAATATCATTATTAGCTATGTTGGTAACTTTTTTACAACGGCTTTAGCTGAAAGAGATCAGGATAATTTTTGGCGTTTTCTCTATGTTTATGCCAGTGTGTTTGTAGTAGGAACTCCCATTGTTGTCATCTATTATTATACCCGCGATCGCTTGGGAAACTATTGGCGGAAATGGTTAACGGATAAATTTTTAGACCAATATTTAAGTCAGCGAGCATTTTATAAAATAGAATCTGACAATAAACTTGATAACCCTGATCAACGAATTACAGAGGACATTAAGGCATTTACGATTACCAGTTTAAGATTTTTACTAATTATTCTAAGTTCGATTATTGATGTAATTTCTTTTACCGGAATCCTTTGGTCTATTTCTAAATCTCTTTCGGCATTTCTCTTGATTTACGCTTCTATTGGTACAATAATCACAATTTTTATTGGACAGCGTTTAATTCCCCTTAACTTCAATCAATTAAGACGAGAAGCGGATTTTCGTTATGGATTAATTCATGTCCGAGACAATGCTGAATCCATTGCTTTTTATCAAGGAGAAGAACAGGAACTTATCCAAGTCAAACACCGATTTTTCAGAGCATTTCAAAACTTCAATCTATTAATTGGTTGGCAGCGAAATGTTGATTATTTTACCACAAGTTATGGATATGCTGTGATTATTATTCCTTCGCTGATCTTAGCTCCTATTTATTTTGCTGGAACGATTAAATATGGGGATATTACCCAAGCTAATTTTGCCTTTACTCAAGTTTTAGAGGCTTTTTCAATTGTAGTAAGTCAGATTGAAGTATTAAGTGCTTTTGCAGCAGGAGTTAACCGTTTATCGACCTTCTCTGAATTTTTAGAATCTCCTAAATCTATTGATGAGGGAGAGACACAAATTGATATGACCGTTGATTTTCCTCTCGCTTTAGAACACATTACTGTCAACACACCCAACTATCAAAAAATACTGGTTAAAGACTTATCTTTGAGCTTACCCGAAGGTCAAGGATTATTAATTATGGGTCAAAGTGGAGTCGGAAAAAGTTCTCTATTACGCACCATTGCCGGGTTATGGACATCAGGAACCGGGCGCTTAGTTCGCCCCGAATTATCATCTATGTTATTCTTACCCCAACGTCCCTATATGATTCTGGGAACATTGCGTCAACAATTACTTTATCCTAATAGTAATCGAGAGGTTAATGAAACTGAATTATATCAAGTATTGGAGTTAGTTAATTTAGCCGATTTACCCGAAAGAGTCAGTGGTTTTGATACCGAATTAGATTGGGCTAATGTGCTTTCTGTTGGAGAACAACAACGGTTAGCTTTTGCTCGATTATTACTCAGTAAACCCCGCTACGCTATTTTAGATGAAGCTACCAGCGCCTTAGATTTGAAAAATGAAGAACTACTTTATAAAAAATTACATGAAAGTGAAACAACCTATATTAGTGTTGGACATCGGATCAGTTTATTGCGCTATCATAATAAGGTTTTAGAACTCATGGGAGATCAAAAATGGCGTCTGGTTTCCACCGAAGAATATCGAGCCGAAATGATTTAATTGATGGCATAATTAATCAATTAAATTGATTCAAAAAAACGACAATCTTGACAGGGGCCAAGGGGATTTACTGCACAGCGTATTAGTTCTGAATGGGCATTAAAACGACAGTTTGCATCTCCAAGAATCCAATTTCCATCAATTAAAGTTCTATCTTCAGGTTGTTGAACAAACTGCACATACAAGGAAATTTTATGCAGTTGGTAACGACCGGATTTAAGTTGATAGCGATGACGACGCTCTAAAACTGTGTAAGTTTGACCCTGGAAATTTAGATAATTACCTGGTTGGGGTATCCAATCTAAACAAATACGCCCAAGGGATTCTTGAGATTGTGTTAAAATTAATTCCGTTAGTAATGAATTTGGCTGCATGATTGTTTGATTTAATTCATTAGACCGCATTTTCCCACTATTTCTTGGGCTACAGCTATTTCTGAACCTGTTTTACTTTCAAATTTTTGTGCTGCTAATACTAATCCGGTTTCTCGATATCCTTGATATCCTGACATTTTCGCTAAGATCACTACTAATAATACCCACCACATCGGATTACTCCAGTATTTTACCTATAGGAGGCGTGAAAAACGGAGAGGGTGGGATTCAAACCTGATATAAGACCTACAACACTGATTCTATCGTAAAAAAGTCTACCCAAAATTAATCACTTATTTTGGATTAGGCAGAAAATGTCTTAACTGGGATGATTACCCAACTTGGGAGAATGTCAAAATCTTCTGGGAATCCTTTCCGGAAGATACTCGACAATACGAGGCATTCCTAAAAACTATCTACCAACTTGACTAAACCATACTCCAAGCAAATAGTTTTATCAGGCAGCCTAACAAGCTGTCTTTTTTGTGCGACACTAAATTCTTAGAGTTGAGGAGCGATCGCCATTAAATCTTCCCTAGGTATGTACAACTTGGTAGAGCGGTTCACTTGTAATGAACAGGCTAGAGGTAAAAGTCTGATCAATAAAGCGTTAAAGGATTTGAAATCAAAAAGCTGCTTATCGGACTTGAACCGACGGCCTGTTCATTACGAGTGAACCGCTCTACCAACTGAGCTAAAGCAGCAAGGAATTTATATTCGCACAATATCTAATTATAGCAAAACCCGATCTCAATTGTCAACATTCTTTCAGGACAATGGCAAAATCTGATTTTATCGGTGTAGTGCGAGCGTCCTCGCTCGCTAGGTTAT
>DMPJ01000382.1 GCA_003456035.1 Planktothrix sp. UBA8402 | reverse complement strand
CTGCTCCCCTAATATATGGCTTCTTCAGACTATTCTTCCGGTTCTCGTGTTCAGAGACAGACTCCCCCTCCTCGTCAGCGTGGGGGAAAAAGAAAACCTACAGGGCGGAAAAAAGCTACCTTTGGAAGCAAAGGACGGAATTCTAAATCACGGAATTCAGGCTCTACTAATCAATTAGCTCCCTCGCTGCCAGTAAGAGCGGATCGTCGGCGTTTAGTGTTAGTTTGGTTAGTTATATTAGGGGGAATTTTCGGCTTATCAATTAATTTATTTCGTTTACAAATTGGTCAAGAATCTTCCTTTCTCAAAGAACAAGCTTCATCTCAACAACAACAAAAAATTCTCCCTTTTGTTCCTAGACGTTCAATTACTGATCGCAAAGGCGATATTCTAGCTTTAGATCGGCGAGTTTATACCCTTTATGTGCACCCAAAACTATTTAAACAATCTCCGAGTGAAATTGCCCAAAAGTTAGCTCCCGTATTATTACGCGAAGATTCAACCACACCGACTCCTAGCGAACTTTTAGAACTATTTGGCACATCTCCTAGCGGAATTAAAGTTGCCGATTCAATCTCCGAACAAATAGCAAATCGGATTCAAAATTTAAGATTAGATGGATTAGAACTACTTGAAAGTCGTCAACGGCTTTATCCTCAACAAGATAATACTGCTGATGTTGTCGGTTATGTCAATCCTGAAGGTAAAGGTCAAGCCGGAATTGAATATAGCCAAGAAAGTTTACTAGAAAGAACTATGCCTTCATTGTCCTTTGAACGGGCAGCAAATGGGGCTTGGGTTCCTGAACAAATCGCTACGGGATTTATCCCAATTGATGATTTAGAATTAAGGCTAACTATTGATACCTCCTTACAACGGGTAGCCCGTGAAGCTCTCCAGAAAAGCGTTAAAGAATATAAAGCTAAACGGGGAACAGTAATTGTTATGGATGCCACCGATGGCTCGGTAATCACCCTAGCCAATGAACCGACCTACAATCCTAATCAATACTATAAATTCGACTTAGAACGATTTAAAAATTGGGCATTAACTGACCTTTATGAACCCGGTTCAACCTTCAAACCAATTAACGTGGCTTTAGCATTAGAATCGGGGGCAATTAAACCCGATAGCACGGTTAATGATGAAGGTCAAATTCAAGTCGGAGGCTGGCCGATTCAAAATGCCGATGGTTCTGCTAGAGGTGCAATTAATATTAGCGATGTGGTCAAATATTCTAGTAACGTTGGCATGGTAAGAATTATGCAACGGATGGAGCCAGATGTATTTTATGAAGGCTTAAAACGTTTAGGTTTAGGAACAACAATGGGGATTGATTTACCATTTGCTGCTACCAGTACCATGAAAACCAAAGAACAATTTGTTTCCGCCGCTATTGAACCCGCAACAACAGCTTTTGGTCAAGGATTTTCGATTACTCCAATTCAGTTAGCCCAACTTCATAGTCTTTTAGCCAATGGTGGTAAATTGGTGACTCCCCACGTTGTTCAAGGTTTATATAATAGCAAAAGTCAACTTTATTGGAAATTACCCCTTCCTGAACCAGAACAGGTATTCTCGGCGCAAACAGCTAATTCCGTTTTAAAGATGATGGAAACTGTGGTGAAAGAAGGGGGAACTGGAACCAGAGCCGCCATAGAAGGCTATCGTATTGGTGGAAAAACCGGGACGGCTCAAAAAGCATCTGCCGATGGAGGCTATTCTTCCAATGCCTTAATTACCAGTTTTGTCGGGATTTTAAGTATTGACCATCCCCGTTATGTGGTTGTGGCGGTAGTTGATGAACCGTCTTCTGGTCGTGCCGGGGGCATTGTGGCTGCACCTATTGTAAAATCGGTGATGGAAGCGTTAATTCATCTGGAAAAAGTTCCGCCTTCAGAAATTTCCCCAGATCAGTAGGGGCGGGTTCCGTTAGATATGAGCTCATTACCTAAATCTGGGTGAACCCGCCCTTACTACAATGTTTACAGTTGACCAATAACTGATCAACTCTTACACTGATAACTGATATGGGCGGGTGCTGTTAGATATGAATCTCATTACCTAAATCTGGGTGAACCTGCCCCTATAATTGATAACTGATGAAGGGTGTAGGAGGGCTGTTGTGCCAACAAACCAAGACCAAAGGATCTTTGCTATCTTCATGGAAGAAGCTGGGGAGCGTCTTGAAACCCTGAAAACGGGGGTAACAAAGCTCCCGGCAATTATGGCTGACCAAGACAGGGAAGAAGTAGCTTCTATCTATCGTGCTGCTCACTCCATCAAGGGGGCGGCGGCGATGTTGATGGAGAATATGCCCAGTCTTGCCAGTATTAATAAGGTATCTAAACGCTTAGAAGATTGTTTTAAGCTGGTTAAAGACACGCCATTAAAAATTGATGCTACAACCCAAACCCTTTATACTAAGGGGTTTGAAGTGTTGAAAAATCTAATTGATCGCGCTGCTAGTCCAGCCGGACTGTCAGAAGAAATGGGGGAGAAAATTCTACAGGCTTCTCTACCTCTGTATGATAAGTTGGAAAACAACTTAAAAGACTTGATGAGTGGTAAAGTGGCCGCAGCAACTCCAAAAGCTGCTACTCCAAAAGCTGCTACTCCAACAGCTACAACAGCAACAGCAACAGCAACAGCAACGCCTGCGGTTGCCAATGCAGTTAATCAAGTGATGACGGTTCTTAAACCAATGTTACAGGGATTAAAACAAGCTGAATCTCCAGAAACTCGTAAACAATTGGCGGGTTTATGCGCTCGATTAACAAAAATTGGGGTGGGAATTGAACCCTGGCAAGTATTAGTTAAAACGGCTCATGGTGCGATCGCTAATCCTAAAAATTCTTTTAAAGTTTTAGCTAACCCGATTATTAATGAGTTGAAGCAAGGAGCGGAATTATTACAAGCGGGAAAAGCTAGTACAATTGCCCCTAGCGCAACTTTATTAACTTTGGCTGGAACCAAAGCAGCAGCTAAACCTGCGACTCAAGAAATCACAATTCCGGCTGATCCGAAAGAGGTGGTTAAAGTTCTATTGAAAACCTTTAATAAACAGCAATTACAAGCGATCGCTCAGTTGTTAATTAAGCACGTTAAATCCTAAAGGAGACTTTTCATTTATTCTGTTTGGGGATATTCTTCCCATAAAGATGTTGTAGTTCTTAAACTCAGATGATCCCCATTTCCTAAAATAATATGATCTAAAACAGGAATGGATAAAAATTGCGCTCCTTGCAAGAGTTGACGAGTTAAATTAATATCTTCTGCACTAGGTTCGACATTCCCCGATGGGTGGTTATGGGCAACGATAACCCTTGTTGCTCCACTTTTCAACACTTCTCGAAAAATATCCCGGGGATGGGCGATGGTTTCCGTTGCACTTCCAATTGTAATTACTTGAGTTCCCAATAGACGGTGTTTAACGTCTAATAGCAACACCGCAAAGCGTTCTTGGGGTTGCCACATCAAATCATGGCTTAAGGCGTCTGCTGCGGCTTGGGGAGTCTCAATAACGGCTAAATCTGCGGGTTTGGACTGGAAAACCCGTTTTCCTAACTCAACTGCTGCTAAAATTGTGGTGGCTTTCGCTGGCCCAATACCATGAATTTCAGTTAATTCATGAACCCCAATATCCCGCAATACCGCTAAGGGATCTCGTTGATGTTGACTTAACTGATTTAAGATATATTGTCCTAAACCAACGGCGGATAATTTTCCTTTTCCCTGACCTGTTCCTAACAAAATTGCCATCAATTCAGCCGTGGCTAAATTTCTGGAACCAATGGCCATCAGTCGTTCCCGGGGACGCTCATCACTGGGTAAATCAGCAATTCGGAGGCTATAGGTCATTTGGGTTGCATCCCACCAACGCAATATTTATTTATGGTATTAAATTTTACCCAATTTTTTCCATAATTTCAAGTTGAATAGGGCGTTAAGTTACCTGGGGTTAGCAGTTTCTATTAAATTAGTCTCGGTGATTCTAACTCGCGCTTGTAACAAAAATTCACTTTAACGCTTTTTAATAGGTTTCTACGACCTCAACAGAATCTCCGACCTGAATTTTCCCGGTATTCCGAGGAATAATATTCACACCAAACATGATTCCACCCGGTTGTTTTCTAAAGGTGGCTAAGGTTTTTAAAGGTTCTTTTAATGGGTTACGTTCCCCAATATTTTGATCTGTTGTTGTTACAATACAGCGACTACAGGGTTTCACTAAATCAAAATAAACCTCTCCAATTAAAATGACTTTCCATTCATCTTCAATAAAAGGTTGATCTGGATCAATCACCAGATTAGGTCTAAATCTATTCATCGGGATTTCTGGTGATGATATGGGATAGGTTTCTGTGAGTTTTCGGTTTAATTCGGCTAAAGAAGCAGTATTAGTTAATAAACAAGGATAACCATCGGCAAAACTCACCTGATTATTAATATTAACAGCATAATTCGGATCAACGGGTCGAATAAAATTAGGAGATTGTCGCACTAATCGAAACTGGAATTGATGATCTATTTTTAAAGCCTTTTGTAACCAATTAGCAACTTCATCCCCTTGATCAATTGCAATAGTTTGATCTCTCCAAACTTGTACAGGTTTAGAAATTCCTATTAATATAGGTTGCAACTGAAAGGGTTTAACGTCCTGATCCTCAACGGATAATTCTATTAATTCCCCTAACTGTTGAACTCTAATTTTTGCTAATTGAGGATAGGTTCTCTGGGTGACAAATTGACCAGATTGATCAACCCACATAAACTCCCGATCCCAGTCCAACCCTTTAAGGGTTACATCCCCTTGGTTCAGGGCTATTTTGCCACAGGATTTAATCGGATAAATAAATAGTCCAACCAGATTCATGATTTTTGCTTGGTTTTATATATTTTAATTAGGTTACTAAAAGTAAAAAAACTATGGAGTAAGGCTTTCATCCCCTTTACAAAGACTTTACAAATTTTGGCGTTTTCAACATCATATCTTTAACACCAATCTACTATAGTGTATTTATCGAAAGGAAAAAGATTAAACCCGAACCACCCAGGAGTAAACTTATGAAAACTTCAACACTGAAAAAATTAATCGGAACGACAGTAGCCAGTCTTTCCTTAATATCTGTGAGCGGTCTTCCGGCGGTTGCTGGACAACTCCACAATGGATGGAATTATGGAATTGATTCCTTTGCTGATGGCTCTGGCGGTGAAGCCTATAATATTAAAGGAATTGCCATTAAAGAAACCAGCGATAGGATTTTTGTGGCCCTCACAGGTGGAACACCTCTGGCGGGTGTGTCTCACAATAACGCAGTCGATAAAAATATTGGTTGGGGAGATTTATTCTTAAACTTTACGGGCAAAAACTTTACAACTGCTAGTAATCAAAAAAAATTATTTGGAGTTCGTTTTGCGGAAACAAATGACTCCGGCGTTGCCACAACCGGGCTGTATGGTAACGTAAAAGGTGTAAGTGTTACAGGTGATAATTACGGCCACAGCAGCTTAAAACATTATTACGATGCTGGATGGAATCAAGCCAACACCCAAGGTACTGACATTGCTACAAAAGCAGATGCTTACAATTATTTTGGTGAAGGAAAAATTCTGAATGTGATTGATTCGGGAGCGACCAAATTAGGTGATATTCAAAGTTTGTCCGCCGCCGCCTTAAATAGTCAAGGACTTAACTTTGGATTCTTCGATGCTAGTGGAACAGAAACCTTTGGTTTTAGCCTCAATAAAGCCAATTTAGGACTCGCCGATGGCAACTATGACTATATGGCTAGTCTGTTCCTAGAATGTGGCAATGATGGTGTTGCTCTTTCTGTTCCTGAACCTGGTAGTATTGCTGGTTTAGCTTTGGTTGGTTTAACTTTAATCGGTGGTAGCCGACTGAGCAAACGTCAATCTTAATAAATTAGAACGGAAGTTAATAGTTGAAGCAAAATCAGGTGAATTCGGGTGCAACTTTGATGCTTTCAATTGATATGATTAAAAAACATTTAAGAGGCTATTCTTGATTAGGAATAGCCTCTTAAATTTGAATAGGGGATAATTTTTAAGCTATCAACAATTAAGCATTACCAAAGGTAGGAACCTCAACAGAATTTCCACCTCGATTTTGAAAACTAGGTAAATCTAAGCCACTGGGACGGCGACTTTTCTGCGCTAAACGATAGCTGACACTTTGTAATTCAGCATGAAGTTGTTTATTTTCCCGTTGAAGTAATTCAACTTTTTCCATAACTTCGTTCAGACGTTCTGAGAACTTCTGACGATAGACTCCGGGTAACTCCTGGACGACCTGTTCCAACATCCGAGAACGGTCTGTTAACTCCTCCACCGACTGTCTGAGTTGATAGGTTTCCGTATCTCGTTCAGCAATTTGTCCTTGATAAAACTTAACCTGCTGCTCCATATCTTGCAGTTGTTCTCGTAAGGCTACCATTTGTGCTTGATGACGTTCAGAAACCTCCGGACTGGGTAATAAGTTAGCGTCTCCTTTTACCAAACGGAATAGTTCTTGGGATAACTGTTGAATCAACTGCTCCCGCATTTGTAGCTCCTCGTTCAAACGAGTAACTTCAGCTTGTAACTCCTGTGGCGTTTGACTTTTGGCTAGGCTCACGGTGACTAACGGCTCCTATAAATTTATTCTGTATATTTGTTTCTAAAATATCTCTGTTGTTCCCAATCGGCAATAGTGAAAAAAACAGAGTAGAGGAAGAACGCAGTAGAGAATTTCTATGGAAGGTCTCTACTGCGTTCTTAATTTATTCAGCCTCTTGAGATTCGGGTTCCGGTTCTTCTGTCGTGGCTTCGACGGGTTCTATCGTTACTTCTTCCTTGATAGTCAGATAACGAATTACTTCATCGCTAATTCGCATAGCTCTTTCCAATATAGCAATCTGAGCTCCAGGGCCTTCATAATTCATCTGGACGTAAACTCCTTCCCGATGCTTGTCAATATCATAGGCCAGACGTCGTTTACCCCGATTTTGAATTTTGATATTCTGTCCGCCTTGGTCTTTGAGGATGGTTTCGTATTTGCCAATAGACTGCCCAACTTGCTCATCGTTGAGGTCAGGGCGCAGAATATACATCGTTTCGTAAATAAAAGGCTTCATGCTGTGATTCTCCTTGTGGACAACGGGGCTTCTGGATTCAGAAGCAAGGATCTTTTATTGTATCAGGTTTGGGGTGACAATTCAGGTTAATAGTAGTCGCGCGACCCACGATTAGGACATCAACGGATACTCAAACCCACAGGATAAAGTTTTTTCTTCCCTATTCCCCATTCCCTATTC
>DMPJ01000222.1 GCA_003456035.1 Planktothrix sp. UBA8402 | reverse complement strand
CACGGATTTTAATCTGTGTTAATCTGCGTCATCCTCTTAAATCCGTGATGGGTAATTTTTTTAGACCAAAGGATTAGCTTCACCCAGAAAACGACGGCGTTGAAATAAATAGAGAATGGCTAAAAGTAAACCCATAATTAAGGCAATTCCGATGGCAGGATTTAAGCCATAAATAATAAATGAAGGACAAGCGGCTGCGAATAAACTTAGTAAAGAGATCGCCATAATTTGTTTAGCAACGTGGGAATATGGTGTGCGAGTCATAATTTGTAATGCTAACAAACATAGGGCAATTTCACTGATTAAGGTAGCGATCGCAGCCCCTGGCCCTCCGAACTGGGGAATTAAAAACCAATTGATTAAAACATTACCCGATGCTGTCCAAAACAAAATATTAGGTAAGGTTTTTTCTTGTCCCGTTGCTTGTAAAAATCGTTGGGCTAAATTACCAAACATACTAATTCCTAAACTTGGTAATAAAATTGCTAAGGAATAAACTGATCGCTGAAATTCTGGGCCATAAATTAAGGGGAGTAAAATTTGTTGTAAGAATCCAGCCATAATAACCGCAGGTAAAACCCCAATTAATAAAAGGCGAGTTGCTTTATATAATTGTTCAGGTAAACGACTCGGATCATTAGCATGATATTTAGCAAATCGAGTAAAAACCACCTGAAAAATTACACGCGGTAAAGCAAAAAACATCTCCATTACTTTATAAGCTGCACTATAATATCCCGCTTCAACTGTTGTTCCAATAGCCTGTAACATGACTAAATCAACTTGATAATATAAAATCCATAAAAATCCTGATAGGGCAAAGGGGTAAGCCATGCGTAATGAATCAGAACAATCGCTGATGGTAAAGGGCGACCAAATTGGAAGTTTACGACTGAGGTAGTAGAGTACAAATAAAATATCTAAAAGCCGCACAACCACAATACTAATTACCACTAAAATTAAACTTTTTGTGGCATACAATACCCCTAAAGAAATCATTACCGTAGCACCACGTTCTAGGGCAACAAAAACCGTTTCTGTTCTGAACCATCCCATGCCTTTCAATACTCCCCGTAGGGTCATTTTGATGGCACGACAAATTTCTGAAAATACCACAAGATAACAAATAATTAGGGTATTTTCCTCGTTATATCCCATAAAATTTGCGACGGGAAATAGGATCAAAAAAGCGGGGATTGATGTTAGTAATTCTAATAAAATAAACCGCGATGTTAATTTTGATCCTACTTCGGCGTTAGCAGAAACTTCTCGGTTTAAAAGAACGGGTAAACCAAACTGAATTAATAAGGCTAAAATCGCCCCTAAAGCAGAAGCTGATGTGAAAATTCCATATTCTTGTGGCCCCAAAACCCTCGCCAAAAGGATATAAAAAATAAAGGTTAGACCTAAAGTTGCTTCTCCCAAAAAAACATAAAGGTAAGACATATCTAAGCGATTCAGCAGGTTTTTCATGAAAATTTACTCAAAATCAAGTAGTTGATCAAGAATAATAGAAATATTTAAAACCAGTATAGGTTAAAAAAACGTGATTCTGGAAAATTAGTTAAGCTGTGGGGGAAAAATAATGAGACAATGGGTAATGGATAATGGTTAAGGCGATCGGACAAATATTATGCAATCTTTTGATTTAACAACATTAATCGCCATCTGTTATGAATTGCGACAAGACTGGCTTCCAGCGCGGTTAGAACAGGTTTATCAACGCGATCGGTTTACGATTTCTTTGGGCTTACGCACCCTCAAAAGTCGAGGCTGGTTAGATATTTCTTGGCATCCCCAAGCCGCCAGAATTTGTATCGGTGATCCTCCTCCTCGCATTCCTGATACCTTTACTTTTAGTGATCAACTCCGTCATCAATTGGCGGGATTAGCATTAGTTGAAATTCGGCAATTTGACCCCTGGGAAAGAGTTTTAGATCTGCAATTTGCCCAGCGTCCGGGGGATGATCCCCTGTGGCATTTGTATGTGGAAATTATGGGAAAATATAGTAATGTTATTTTAACGGGATCGGACAATATTATTGTGACTGCTGCCCATCAAGTAAATTTACAACAGTCCAGTGTCCGACCGATTTTAACTAATCAATTCTATGAACTCCCGCCTAAATTAACCGAACCTATTCCAAGTTTAAATCAAGATCAGTCCCTTTGGCAAGAGCGGGTTAGTTTAATTCCTAGTGCCTTAAAACAACAACTATTAAAAAACTATCGTGGTTTAAGTTCTGGGTTAGTACAAGCAATGATTGAAGCTGCTAGTTTAGATCCGACTCAACTAACTAATAGTTTAAATTCAGAAGACTGGAATCGGTTATTTCAAAGTTGGCAAACTTGGCTAAAAACCCTAGAAAATAATAATTTTATTCCCCATTATACCACAAAAGGTTATGATATTATTCCTTGGGATTTAGAAATTATTGCTGAAGCTAAATCTGTTCAAACTTTAATTAATACTTATTATACAAATGAGTTAAATCAACAGGAATTTAACCAACTGCGTCATCAAGTTAGTCAAAAACTGAATAGTGTTTTAAAGAAATTACAAGTTAAAGCAGATCAATTTATTCAACGCTTACAACAATCCGATGAAGCAGACGATTATCGGGCAAAAGCGGATTTATTAATGGCATTTCTGCACGAATGGAAACCGGGCATGAAGGAGATTAAGTTACCTGATTTTGAGACGGGAGACCCGGTTAAAATACCTTTAAATCCAGAGAGTAATGCCGTCCAAAACGCTCAAAGTTTATATAAACGACATCAAAAGTTAAAACGGGCGAAAATTGCCGTTGAACCCCTATTAAATGAAGTTAAAACCGAAATTAACTATTTAGAACAAGTCGAATCAGCGATTAGTTTAGTTGAAACCTACAAAACCGCCGAAGATTTACAAACCTTAGCCGAAATTAGAGAGGAGTTAATTCAACAAGGGTATATTAATATTCCTGATTATCGCAGTCCTAATTCCAGTTTATCCACACAATTCCATCGTTATCAAACCCCTAACGGAATTGAGGTTATAATTGGCAGAAATAATCGTCAAAATGATCAGTTAACGTTTAAACTAGCAACGGATTATGATTTATGGTTTCATACTCAAGAAATCCCCGGTAGTCATGTATTATTAAGATTAAATCCCGGACAAGTTGCTGATGATATTGATTTCCAATTTACGGCTAATTTAACTGCCTATTATAGTCGAGCTAGAAATAGTGAACAAGTTCCGGTTATTTATACTAAACCTAAGCACGTTTATAAACCTAAAGGTGCTAAACC
>DMPJ01000512.1:2213-12619 GCA_003456035.1 Planktothrix sp. UBA8402 | reverse complement strand
TATCAACTCTTTTAAAAACTTTTTCTTATAAACTTTAAAATCCTGTTGCGATAGTTCATTAATCATAATTCTCGAATTTTCATAGATTCAATTTCTCCTGTTTCAACATTAACTTTAAAAACTTTATATTCTCTAATGTATTGAGGATTTATTTCAAGTTTTAACGGATTATTACTGATAACTTGGCAATCAAACCCTAATGTAATTAACCAAAATTGTTTATTTTCAGATAATTCAACTTCTTCTAATCGTAAATTTTGAAAAGCACCCAGCATATCCTGTAAGCTATTAAAATAGTTTTGTGCTAAACCCACAGCAGCACGAACATCAATTTTAGGTAAATTTTTAACTGATGATTCCATATTTTTTTCCTTAATAGAGGTAGCTTTAGCAAAAATTATATCCCCTCGGTAAAGATATTGCATACAACGTCTCTACCGAGGGGAATAGGAATTTTAAAGGGTTTTATTCAATCCCTTCAATACGGTCTTCAACTTCTTGGTATAACTCCCGCAGACGGTCTAAATTCTCATCGCTGGTTTCCCAATAGCCGCGACCATTCACCTCTAACAATGTGCTAATAATCTTACGGAAAGAATGGGGGTTTAAATTCAGCAAACGCTTCTGCATTTCTGCATCTTGAATAAACGTTTCATTCACATCCTCATAAACCCAATTATCCACCGCCCCGGCTGTAGCACTCCATCCCATTGTATTAACAAGGCGCTTAGATAACTCCCGCACTCCTTCATAACCATGNNGTATTAACCAGGCGCTTAGAAAGTTCGCGCACCCCTTCATAACCATGAGATAACATTCCTTCATACCATTTCGGGTTTAGAAGTTTGGTTCGTGCATCCAAACGCACCGTTTCCGATAACGTCCGAACTTGAGCATTAGCTGTTGTCGTATCCGCAATATAAGACGTCGGTTTTTTGCCATCCTTGCGTAAATTAGCAATTAATTTCGTCGGGTCAGAATCAAAATAATGGGAAACATCGGTTAAACTAATTTCCGAAGAATCTAAGTTTTGGAATGTGACTTCTGCGGTTTTTAACGCCGACTCAAATATATTTCGATCCTGTTCCATCATCCCCGGATTATCAGAATTAAAGGCAAAAGATTTGCGCTTTAAATACATTTCCTGTAACTCAGATTCCTGTTCCCAACTGCTATTCTCAACGGCTAAATTCACGTTAGAAGAATAGGAACCGGAGGCATTACTAAACACCCGTGTTGCAGCTTGTCTTACCGATATTCCTAACTCCTTCGCCTGTTCTAAAGCGTGTTTACGAACGAAATTCATTTCCAAGGGTTCATCAGATTCCGCAGCCATTTTTACCGCTTTATCTAATAGCGCCATTTGGTTAATAAATAAGTCGCGGAACACCCCAGAACAGTTGATCACGACATCAATTCGAGGCCGTCCCAATTCTTCTAAACAGACTAACTCCAACTTATTCACCCGTCCCAGGGCATCGGGTACAGGTATAACCCCCACCATCCACATAACTTGAGCCAGAGACTCCCCATAAGTTTTGATATTATCGGTTCCCCAGAGGACGACGGAGATGGTTTCGGGGTAATTTCCACCATTTTCGACCTTTTGCCGTTCTAACAGCCGTTCTACGACGATTTGGGCAGATTTCACCGCCGCCGCCGTGGGGATGGACTGGGGGTCGAGGGCGTGCATATTTTTGCCCGTCGGTAGGACATCGGGGTTACGGATGGGGTCGCCTCCCGGCCCGGGGATGATATATTCCCCTTCCAACGCCCGCAGCAAGGAGCCCAACTCGTTATCGGCGCAAATTTGTTGTAAGCAGAATTCCAAATACTCAAATAACGGTTTAATGGGTTCGGGGTCAACTTTGGTAAAACCGAACTCATGCAGTGCTTCAATCCAGGGTTCTTTTTTACCCATATTGAAGAAGTTGAGTTTGGAGACTAAGGAAACCCGTCCTTCGGCGTCGGTTTGTTCGTTAACTAGGGCGATAAGTGCTGCGCGGCACGCTTCGGTGATTTTTTGTAACAACTCCACATCCGCTAACAACCCTAAGTTATTGTTAGAGTAAAGTTCCTCAAGATCACGGTTGAGGCTATTGGCAATAATTCGGGGTAAACTGAGAAGATTATCTTCTTCCCGATCAATACTGGCGATATTTACCAGAGTTGAAATCGCTTCTTCGGCCGTGGGTGGTTTACCAATAACGTGCAAACCACAGGGTAACAACCGCGACTCAATTTCCATTAACCGCCGATAGACCTGACCAACAATAAGATCCCGTGCTTCGGGGGTTAATTCCGCCGCATCGGTTTCGGGAAGGGTAATATCTTGGTCAAAATTCACCAACCGGGACTTATCTATAATTGTGTTAACAATTGCCACACCCCGTCCGCTATCTTTTAGGGTTTGATAAGACCCAATTAACTCATTGAGTTCTTTCAAACCTTTATATAACCCAGCGTTTTCCGCAGCCGGAGTTAAATAAGAAATAGTGGCAGCATAACTGCGCCGTTTGGCGATGGTGGCTTCGCTGGGGTTATTGGCGGCGTAGTAATACAGGTTGGGAATACTACCAATTAAATTATCGGGGTAGCATTCTCCCGACATTCCCATTTGTTTACCAGGCATAAACTCTAACGATCCGTGCGTGCCGAAGTGTAATACTGCGTCGGCTTGCCAGACTTTCTCTAAATAGGTATAGTAGGCGGCGAAGCCATGATGGGGACTGGCTGACCGTGAGAATAACAACCTCATCGGGTCGCCTTCATAGCCGAAGGTAGGTTGAACTCCGATAAACACATTCCCAAACTGTTTGCCGAAAATCAATAAATTCTCGCCGTCGCTGTTTAAGGTTCCCGGTGGTGGCCCCCAATTCTCATTTAAGCGTTCAGAATAGGGGGTTAACTGCTCATATTCGCTCACGGACATCCGATAGGCGACATTTAATTCGGGACTTTGATATTGGGCGGTGGCGTCATGGATGACTTCCTGCATCAGTTTCTCGGCGGACTCGGGCAGGTTTTGAATATCGTAGCCATTGCCCTGTAAGGCTTTCAGCACTTGATAAATAGAACCGAACACATCCAAATAAGCCGCCGTCCCGACATTTCCTTTATCCGGGGGGAAGCTAAAGACGGTAATAGCAACTTTTTTGTCTAATTTGGGTTTTTTCCGCAGATTAGCCCATTTTAAGGCACGTTGGGCGATCGCTTCGATCCGGTCTTGCAAGGCGATCGCTTTTCCGGTTGTGCCATCCCGTCCTGATATAATAATGGGTTCAATGGCACCATCAAGTTCAGGAATAGCAATTTGCAGTGCTACTTGGATCGGGTGTAGACCTAAATCACTTTCTTCCCATTCTTCAGTGGTTTGGAAGACTAAAGGCAAAGCCACCATATAGGGACGGTTCAGCCGTTTTAACGATTCTATCGCTTTCGGGTGATCCTGTCGAGCCGGGCCACCAACTAAAGCAAAACCCGTTAACGACACAATAGTATCGACAATAGTTTGGGGTGGAATACCTTTCGGGGGGTTATCCCAGAAATACTGATCAATGGGTTTAGAAAAGTCCAACCCTCCCGCAAACACGGGTAAAACTCGCGCCCCTAATGCTTCGAGTTCCTGTACCATAGCCACATAATGGGCATCATCTCCTGTTACCAGGTGAGTCCGTTGCAACACTAAACCCACACAGGGAGCGAGGGGATCTTTTTGATCGTCGGAAATATCGTCGCGGCTATTATTCCACTGGAAATATTCTGTGGCGTCCTCGAACATTTTCGGCGCCAGGGGATGCCATATTCCCATATCAGGATAGGTCACGGGGTCAGCAAATTGCAGTTTTTCTTTACCCGTGAAAACATATTTTGATCCTAACATCAGTAGGAAGTTTTCCAGGTTTTCGGAAGAACCCCCTAACCAATATTGGAAGGATAACATAAAGTTGCGAGCATCCTGAGCCTTGTCCATCGGTAGATATTTCAGGACTTTGGGCAAAGTTTGCAGCAACTTTAGCATAGCATCTTGGAAAGAACTGCCAGACTGTTCTTTACGTTTCTTCATAAACTGGGCGATCGCACTTTTGCTTTGTCCCAGTTGCGCCATGGAAAACGTCCCCATCTTGTTGAGACGCATCACTTGTGGCATGGAGGGGAAAACCACCGCCACATCCAGTGTATCCCGATAGGGGGTCACGGCTTCAACGAGTTTATCCGCTAAATCTTCAATAAAAATCAGGGAGGCTATGAATATATTAGCCCCAGATAAATCTTGTTTAAAACTTTCGTAGTTTTCGGGAGATCGTAACTCCTCGATCAAATAACCGCTAATTTCGATCGCGACATTAGGGTTATTTTTGTTAATGGACTGGACTGCCGCCGATAGGGCGCTTTGATATTGCGCTTCCAACACCACATAGACAACTTTCATCAGTTGTCGCCCGTTCAGGTCATCTGGCTTGATGTGTCTAATGGTGGGTTTTACATAAGTAAACATATCTTAATTTGTTCCTTTTTCGTCTGCTGATCTGCTATGGGCATCGCCAGATCCTCAGGGCTTACCTTTGAGTATTCTTACCAGAAAACGGGGATTCTGGGCAGGTGGGATTACCCTTCGCAACAATTCGACAAGAAAATTGTCATAATTCTTTACATTTCTTGACTTTTTTAACTTTTTAGTTTTTAAGAATTATTAGCAATAAGAAAAACTAGATAACTATATAGCACTACGCATGATAATTGCTAAACTCCTAAATCCAGCAAAGTTATTCCCAATTCCCAATTCGTAATTCGTAATTCGTAATTCCCTTGTGGTGACTTCAAAAATCACCGACTGCACCAATAACCAACTCTCCCCGATTTTCTTTTTCCGCACATTCCTGATTTAATTCTAAGAGTTTTTCTAAAATATTATCCTCGGATTTAAAATGATATGCTTCCATAACTAACTGATCTAGTTTTTGATGCAATTTATATAGTTTTGATGCCGGCTCATGATAATATTCATTATAGATTTTAGTAATTCCCCAGCCTTTTTTCTCCATTTCTTGACTGCGATATTCATGTAATTCTAATGCTGTTTTTCTGATTTTTTCTACTGTTTTTTTATCTGGTGTTTGAGGAAAGGGGAAGGTTTCAAAACAAGTAGTGTGAGTATATCTCGTATCTCCTTTTAAGGTTGAACTTTGCGCTTTCACCCAAATTCTATGAGTATCAGATAACAAAACTCCTAAGATATAATAGTCTTCGGTTGCGACTACTACCGATTGATCTCCCGCTAACCATTCAATAGATGCGGGAAGAAAAATTGCCCATTTTGATAATCGAGGCACTGTTAAATAATAAGATAAATTAGCGATCGCGGCTCTCATTCCCGGTCGAGTCGCGAAAAACTGCCACCAATATTCTCGAGCTTTTTTAGCTCGATTATTCAGTCTTTCAGGTTTAACATTATTTTTAATCTGTTCAAAAGGTAACGGATACTGATGACAGTCTTCTAGGGTCATTTCATTAAAATCAATAATCCATCTTTCCGGTTTTCCTAAAGGTTTTTTAGCTAAATTTGCCCCCATGGAAAACAACTTTAAAATAGCTCGATTGTTTTGATCTATATTCATCCATTCTTGAGCAATTTCTTCCGTAATAATAAAACCCATGCCCAAAGGAATTACACCCTGAAAACATTGGTTTAAATTTGCCTTCAGTCTCACCGCTTGGGAAACTTTCACCGTTGACTGTAAGGAAGAATTAATCAAACTAACTTCTTTTCCATCTAAAATATATTGATTAGGTTTTTGTTTCGACCAATTGACAATACTAACATGAACTTTAGCATCTCCCGACCATTCCTGAGAGGAGATCGCATTATAAATATAACCCTGATTTTCAGTAATATAATCTAAAGAAACCACCCGACTTTTGCCTTGACTAATAGAATTAGTTGCTACTAAACCTGATCTTCCTTTGTCTCCTAAGTGATCATGGGTTAATCTAAACCAATAGGCGCAAAAATCAACATCTCTAATCTCAGGAAAACGATGAAACAGTTGATCAACATATTCATCCCCTAACGTTAAGCGAATGTGTTTACTCCCCAAAAAAGGAGGATTTCCAATAATCACGTCCGCTTTAATCCAATCGGTAAATAAAGCATCCGCACAAATGATATTTTTATCTAAACTATCTAAGGGTAAAGAGGACTCATTTAACCCTAATTGATCAATAGCAACTTTTCTACCGATCATTAACGTAACTTTTGCCAATTCCACAGCAAAGGCGTTAATATCCATGCCATAAAATTGTTGAGGACTGACCTTTTGAGTATAAACAGAAATATCCTCAAAATTAGCTATTTTCTCCAAGAGTATTGTCTCAATATATTTTAACTCCTGATAAGCCACATAGAGAAAATTTCCCGAACCACAAGCCGGATCAAGAATTTTATAATTAATTAACTCATGATATAATAATTGTAACTCTTTTAAGGTATTTGCCTCACTAATTCTATCTGACCAATATTCCCGAATTGTCGGTAATACAATACTTCTAATATCAGCTTCCGAGGTAAAATGAATGCCATGAGCATGACGTTGTTGTTTTGATTTATCCTTAGTTTTATCAGTATAGTTCAAAGCACCTTCAAACAAATTTCCAAAAATAGAAGGACGGACTTTACTCCAATCTTGACCAGCACAAGCCAATAATAAACTTAACTCCCCATATTCTAACTGAATCGGATGAATTTCATCAAATAATCCGCCATTAAAATATTGTACGCCTTCATAGCGTCCATCGGGTACAACCCCGGTTTGATTCATCGCTTGAAATAATCCGCCTAAAATATCATAGGAATTACCTTGATTTTCGATACAATCTTGTAAACAACGAGTAAACATTGCCGGAGGAAGCAAACCAATATCTTCCGCATACATGGCTAAAACACACTGTAAAACGAAGTGTTGGGCTTGGAGGGGGGTATATTTTCTAAAATTATTTTTTTCACCTCTTTCTAATAAAGAATGTAAAACATCTCCTAACCGTCTCGCTGCTTTTTCTGTAATTTCAACTTGATTATTTTTAAACTGAGGGCGGAGATTTTTCGCCTCCAGAAAGCTAAAAGCTGGAATGCGTTTTGGTAAATCTTCTAACGCTATGATATCAACCGGGTCATCGGGTTGATTATCAAAATCATAAATATGAAATTCATCAAAATTACATAAAATGACATAACGAGGGCGATCGCTTTTTTTAATTCTAATATAATATCGTTCTGCTTGGGTACGATAATCTCGATCTTGAAGATTGCTTCCCCGTTTTTTCATCTCAATTAAAACACGATTTTTCCAGAGTAAATCAGCAAACCCCATGTTTCCTGATTTCCCAGCTTTTGCGATCCGTTGTTCAAAAGTTGCACCCGCTTGTAATGCACCTTCATATTCAAAAGCCTGAAAAAAACGATCTAAAAATATTTGTGCCTGTCCCTTTTCATCCCCAATGATATACTGTTGACAATAATTAACAAACTGTTGCAAATTTTCTGGTGTAGTAGGCATAAGCAAAATCAGTGATTAACCCTTCCGTTAATTTGATCATACATCAACTGGGTTTCTGGAAACAAACAACAGCCAAAAACCCAGTTTTTTAGCCCGGAAATTGATGTTAAAACAAATAGCGATCGCAAATGTTATCACCATCAGCAGGGAGCGTGTTGACAACTTCTTTGTGTCTTGGTGTCTTTGTGGTTAAATTACATCCATCGGGAAAATTAATGCTGATCTCGATATTTTTTAATTAATTCCACCACCTCTAAATATTTCTCAGCAGATGCCCAAATTAAAGCAGTCCAATTATTCTGATCTTTTGCAGTTAAATCTGCACCACTATTTAATAATAATTCTACAATTGGTTGATGTCCGCTTCCCGCCGCACCCATTAACGCCGTTAAACCAAAATTAGTTTGAGCTTGAATATCTGCACCCCCATCTAATAATAACTGCACAATTTCTAAACTACCACTCGCCGCCGCCTCCATCAAAGGAGTCCAACTATCGTGATCAGCAACATTAACATCTGCACCCGCTTCTAATAATAGCTGTACTATCTCCTTTTTCCCTAAAGTAATAGCGATAATTAATCCCGTATTTCCCTGTTCATCCTGAGCATTAATATCAGGATTTTGACTTAAAGCCATTTTAACTTGATCAATTTCTCCCGTTTGAATTACCTTAATTAACTCAGTCATTAGTTTTCCTCCGGTTGAATTAGTTGATTTAAAAGTATCGAGATGCCGTTAATGATTCCTCAAAAATAATAGCATCTATGCCTTGATAATTGATACCTGATCTAAGATTTTTCTGCATAATAAATTGACAGTTTGGCAAAATAGGGTTAATATTGTCAATAAGCTATTATTGGGGATTTTATGTCTAATCCGTTCCTGCACCTCGAATATGAACCCGCATTTGAGGCGTTAGGTGGCGACTATTGGGATATGGTGACGGCGACGGAGTTCCCGGCACATTCACTCCGTTTCCGTAATAACTCAGTATTAACCCAGTTAGGAATAAACCCCGAAACCGTTACAGACGAACATTTTATCGAAGCCTTTGGCAAATTTGAGGCCGTGCGTCCGTTATTGGCGATGCGCTATCACGGCTATCAGTTTGGAGAATATAACCCCTCTTTGGGAGATGGACGGGGGTTTTTATATGGCCAAATGCGGGGAATAGATGGGGAATTATATGATTTTGGCACCAAAGGATCGGGAAGAACCCCCTACTCTCGAACTGCTGATGGCAGATTAACTTTAAAAGGCGGGGTGCGGGAAGTTTTAGCCGCCGAAATGTTGCACCGGATGAGGGTAAAAACCTCTCGGTGTTTAAGCTTAATTGAAACCGGAGAACAACTGTGGCGAGGAGATGAACCATCACCGACTAGATCAGCAGTCATGGTCAGGTTTAGTCGCTCCCATATTCGCTTCGGAACCTTGGAACGACTGCACTATTTCAAACGAAAAGATTTAATAGAAATTCTGTTAGATCACGTTATTAACTATTACTATTCTAGCCTAAAATCAGAAAGCGATCGCTATAGTTTATTTTATGCAGAATTGGTAAAACGAGTCGCAGAATTAACCGCCCAATGGATGGCTTCAGGGTTTTGTCATGGAGTCTTAAACACCGATAATATGTNNCGGGGAAAGTTTCGATTATGGCCCCTACGCTTTTATGCCTAATTATAACCCCCAATTTACCGCCGCCTATTTTGACTATGGAAGGTTATATTGTTATGGAAATCAACCCTTGATCTGTGAAGGAAACTTAGAGTTATTACAAAAACCGTTATCCTTAGTTATGCCTGTAGAAGAACTAAAAGCCGGGTTAGAACCTTTTCAACAATATTATCGAGAATTCTATCGTCAACGGATGATAAATCGTTTAGGTTTTGAACAACTTCCCACCCCAGAAGCAGAAGAATTATTGCAAATTACGATTAATTTATTNNTAATTAGCTATCCCGACTTTTTCATTCAACTCAGGGAACAATTTTGTTATGAATGGCAAGACCAACCCCAGAATATTTTAAAAAATGCTGAACCGATGAAATATTTAGAAGAATGGAGACAACAATATTATCATCATTTACAAACCCTATCCTATCCTGAACTAGATGAAATCAAACAACGATTAAAATATTATAATCCTCAAATTGTGATTGTTCGTCCTGAAATTGAAGGGATGTGGGAAAATATTATGGTTGACGATAATTGGCAACCATTTTATCAGTTGTTAGAAAAAATTCAAGCCGAATAGCGGGGGCGTTTTCAGGGTGTGAATAAAAATTTCTATGCCTATTGGTGTAAATCTAGTCTGAACTTCAGTAAAGTCAGTTAAAATATAGAAGTCAGACTGTGAGAGTTTAACTGAAACTGGGTTTAACCTCAGCAGCAATTATTTTCAAGGAAAGATATTATGACAGAAAATCAACCTGTAGATACGCCAACCTCGATGACTAGATCAATACTAGATAGTATTAAAGGGTTTGTAGGTAAAATTTTGAGTAGTTGGAAAGTCAGAATTGCCTTACTAGGAATTGTACTTTTAGGAGGAGGAATTTTCGCCTTCTTTTATCAACATATTGTAGCAGAATTGGGAATGAAAATGTGGACAAATAGTTCAGGTGCAAGACCTATTGAATGTGTTTTGAAAGATAGTAATAATGATAATTATGTTAGCTGTAGTGCATTATTGGGTGATCAGGTTGTCCCTTTAGAATGTAGTTCCAGTCTATTTAATTTAGGTTGTCGAGTCAATTATGGCTCTGCTGTACCCAATGTTAAAGCCTCAAGAGGGAATTAAAACAGGGGTTTGGCTGTTGATAGTTGATAGTTGACAGCCAACTTCATT